>JANMCD010000274.1:0-2001 GCA_031360905.1 Novosphingobium sp. | reverse complement strand
AAGGAGCCCCCGCGATTGCACGCGGGGGCTCCGGTGCCGGCCCACTCGCCGGCACATAGGGTCTGGTTTACCAGAAGAAGTCGGTTATCACGTCGACCACTTCGCCGCTGTAGATATCGACCAGCAGCGCATCGTCGTAATAGCGGATCCAGCGGTAAGGACCGTCGACATCGGGCAGGCGGTACTGCCACGGATCGCTGATCCAGTAATTATTGCTGTAGAACAGCGAGTCGAGGTAAAAGCCGATGCTCAGCCGCCGGTAGGAATAATTCCGATAGGGCGAATAGTAACGGCCGATCCGGTAGATATCCGGATTACTGCGGCGATATCCGAACCAGTTGTAGCGGTCGTCCCGGCGCCAGTCGCGGCTCCAGTTTTGATGGTCGTTATGATAGTCAGAGTGGTTGCCGCCGCGCCAGTGATCGCCATCGCGCCAGCGGTTGGTGTCGCCCGAGCGATAGGTCTCGCGGAACCTGGTGCCATCATGGGTGCGATGTCCGTCATGCGTGCGGTTCACGTCATGAGTGCGGCTCCCATCATGCCGGCGATTTCCGTCGTGCCAGCGATTTCCATCGGTGGTGCGGTTACGGCCGCTCCAATTGCGGTCGCCGCCCGACCAGTCGCGTTCCCGTGTCTGGCGCTGAGGCATCGGTGTCGGAGCAGTCGTTTGCGCCTGTCCGCGCCAGCCGCGTCCGGCCCAGCCGCCGCCATCGCCGTGACGCTCACGGCCCGACCAGTTGCGCTGTTGCGGGGCCTGGGGCGCGGGAGTGCCAGTCTGCGCCTGTCCGCGCCAGCCGCGTCCGGTCCAGCCGCTGCCATCGCCGTGACGCTCGCGGCCCGACCAGCTGCGCTGCTGCGGGGCCTGCATCTGCGGCATTTGCACCGGAGGAGCCGTTTGCGCCTGTCCTCGACCGGACCAGCTCTCGCCGCCACCGCCGCTCTTGCCAGCGCCATCCCAATTTCGGTGCTCTTGCGGAGCCTGGGCTCGCTCGGCCCGCTGGCTGCGTTGTTCAGCTGCCGCCGGGGCCTGATGTTCGCCGCCATCGCGGCCTTGCCGACCACCGCCATCGCCGGCGTGACGGTGACCACCCTCGCCACCCTGATGGCCGCGCCAGCCGCCACGCTGGTTGTCCTGGGCACTCACCTCGACCGGCAAGGCAATCATGGCAAGACTGGCAGCAAGTGCCGCCAAACCGCTCGATTTCAGAAAGTTCGCGCCGGCCATTGCCGTTCTCCATTCCTATGCGCCGCGAAATGAGCGGCGACCTTGCCAGAAGAAGTAGCCGAGCCGCGCTGACCTTAAGGTGAACCGCGCATGATGGTGATTGTTCATATTTGTCGCGGATGTGAGACTTCGCTTTGACATAAATTTGGCCCGAGGCCCTGGATGACAAACTGATTTTGCCCAGGCGGAAAAACGATGGTAAACATGCAAATCATGAATGCACCTTTCCACCCTGAGGCGAGCCCTGAGCGAATTCGAATCAACGCGGATCAGTTCTGGATGCTCAAGCAGGAAGGTGCGTTCCAAGACTTTTCGAAATCCGAGCTGCTCGACGGCGAACTGTGGGGCGTGCCGCGTCAGCCGGACGATGAACCTGAATCGGATGCAGTCGTCCCGATCAAGCTGCGCGCGCAGGACTATGAGCGGCTCGGCCGTGCCGGCTCGTTCGATGCATATGAAAAGACGGAGCTGGTTGATGGGCTGGTATATCGGATGAGTCCGCAATTCCGGCCGCATGGCTTCGCCAAGGATGAACTCGCTTATCGGCTGCGCCGTTGCCTGGAAGACTTGGCATCGCCGCTCCACGTCGCGACCGAGCAATCGGTCCAACTTGCGTCGCACAGCGAACCGCAGCCCGATATCGTTCTGACGGGCGAGCCGCAGGGCGAAGGCGCGATTCCAGGCGGCTCGGTCGCGTTGATCGTCGAGGTCGCGGCAAGCACGATTGCCTTCGACCTTTCGGAGAAGGCGCGGATTTACGCTGCAGCTGGCATCGC
>JANMCD010000157.1:0-17096 GCA_031360905.1 Novosphingobium sp. | reverse complement strand
ACCTGACCTTGGGCCATCGAGTGGCGATACACACGTGCGTACAACAGGATCGTCGGCGCCGCGCTCGGCGCCATCATGGCGATCATCATCACCCACCACATCGCAATCGGCAGGACCAACCCGACAAGTACTGAGGCGGCGACCGGTTTCGCCGCCGTACTCATCGCGTCCATGCCGCCCCCCGCCATGCTGGCCATGGCGGCGACCTGCTGATGCGGGAACAGTGCCAGCCTGGTCATCTCGCGCGCGCTCATGCCGAGGCCCGCGCCCATGACGATGTATAACCAGGCCAGAACGCAAAGGACCGTGAGGCCCCCCAGCGTGACCGTACGGTCCCTGGCTATCATTCGTTCGAGTGCCTGGGTCTCGTGCACCTGCGGCAATCAGGTGCGAACGATACCGTGGTTGTTCAGATGCAGGTCGGCGAACTGGCCATAGGTGTTTTGCATCGTGACACTGACCGGGCCCTTCGTCGTGCTCGTTGCGCTGCCGATCTCGGCGACCGCATATTCGAAGCCCTCCGGCTGGACGATCTGCGCGCGCGATAGCGCGCCAGTCACCAGATTTCGGATCGGTTCGCCGACGGTCTCAATGTAATCCTCTATTTTAAGGTGGCCGGTACGACCGTCGACATCGACCTCGAAATCGATGTTCGTGAAAACTGGCTCGTTCATTCTGGTGACCGTCGACGCATAGACCGAAAACATGGTTGCGAACGGATCGGTGTCCTGGCCGGTCATGATTTTTAACAGCGCCTCGCGCTGCTGGTCATTCGCCGCCTCGTCGACAAAGGCGATCGCTTCGCCGTTGCCCTCGTGGACCGCACCGGGCCATTTGAAAATCGCCGCGATTCGCAAACCGTCAAGTTTGGTGTCGCCGTAATGGCCTTGCGCGATTTCGATTCCCGCAACGGCATGACAGTGACCCTTGTCGGGCAGGCCATTGAATTGACAATTGCATCCGTAAGTGCAGGTGCAGTTGATTAGCGATTTCCCTTTGAACTCCCAAGGCGTCATCGGATCCTCCAGCGTCGGACAGGGCATTGGGACATAGCTGCTACGCCTCCGGCAGGCCATCGATTTTAACAGGAAGCGATACCCCCGATCAATCTCTCGTCTCCGCCGAATACGAAGTCGAAAACCAAGCTTAGGTCGGGAGGCACTCCGCTGGCGCCGGTGACGAGGACCTTGGGCATCGCAGCTGTCCTTGCGCGACAACTGGCTCCGTGCGAAATAGCCATAGGGGGCGGGCTGGCACTGCAAAATTCGTGTGATCTCATGGCCGCCCATGCAGCGCATAGGTGTGACCGGAATATTACGCCTTGCCAGCGGACACATTCCCGCGGCCCCCGCTGCACGCCTCGGGGCCGGTCTGTGGGTACTATGGACACGAAGCGGCTTGCCCGATCTCATTGTCGCGCTGGTCATGGCAGGGCTCGGGATCAGCGGTGGTTGGCAGATTATCCGGCAGTCGCGGCGCGAACTAAAGCCATCGGCATCAATCCGGCGGGAGCAGCTGCAATGCCCAGCCTCCGGCAAGTCCATGAATATGAGACGGCAAATTACCTGAGGATGTATTTGTCTGGCGTCCATCCGCCTGCTATCCGGCCTCGCATGCGGGGTGCCCTTATCCGGTTCTTGGTAGTTGTGTCGGTCTTGTTGGCGGGCATGCATGCACCTGACCTCGCGCATGATGGAGCCGGATTTGCGGTCGATAGCCATCATCATGAGCACGCGAGTTCCGAAAACCAGTCTGATCAGAAGCAAAACTCAACTGCCGATTTAGGCAATGAAACGCTGCATCATCACCACTGCCCGAATTGTCTCGCCGGTACGCCGGCAGAACTGGCGATAACAGGGCTGAAGGACACGACAGCCTTTCTGCCCAGCCTCGCCAAGGCTTTGGCATCGCTCGCCACAGCCCCGCCACTGGAACCACCGCTCGCCTGAACTGAACCCTTGCTGCCGGGTCGATTGACCGCCTGCAGCCAGTGCGTCCGGTTCAGGAGTAATTACCATGCGATTTCAATTGCGCGCTGCCATTGTGGCGGCGGTGCTGGCACTATTCAGTCCGCCGGTGCAGGCGGAGCCATTTACGCTTGACGAAGCTATCCGCCGCGCCAGCGAGGCAGCACCACTGCTTCAGGCAGGCGATGCAGCGATTTCAGCGGCCAGGGCAGGTGCGCGTCAGGCCAATGTGCGCCCCAATCCATCGCTTTCGGTTGAAGGTGAAAATCTCATCGGCACCGGGCCTTACCGCGTGCTGCGCCAGTCGGAAGTCAGCGTAATATACAGCCAGCCATTCGAGCGCGGCGGCAAACGGGCAGCGCGAGTTGCGTTGGCGCAGCAGGATATCGGCGTGGCCGAAGCTAGCGCCCGCATTGCCCGGCTCGATCTCGCCGCTGCAGTCCAGCGCGCCTATATCGATGTCCAGATCACGGATTTCGCCGCGCGGATCAGCGACGAACGGCTGGATACGGAGACCCAGATGCAGCGCGAGGCGCTGCGGCGGGTGCGCGGGTACAAGGACCCGCTGTTTGTCGAAACGCGCGCTGCGGCCCGTGTCGCACAGGCGCGGCTGGGACGCGATGAAGCGCATGCCCGGCAAAGAAACGCGCGTAATCACCTTGCCTCTTTCTGGGCTGGTTCAGGAGCCGACTTGCAGCTGGCAGATGGTCTCACCCTGACAAACGCCAAAAGCGTGACAATTGCTCCAGCCGATCAGGCATTGCGCGAAGCGGAAATCGCCCGCGCGCGGGCATCAGTCGTGGTCGAGCAGAGCCGCGCCTCGCAGGATTACACCCTATCGGGCGGTGCTCGCTATCTGCGGGAAACCGGCGATATTGCGCTGCTGGCGGGCGTTACCATTCCGCTCGGCCGCTTTGATCGCAACCAGGGCAATATCGCCCGCGCACAGGCCGAGCGCCAGCGCAGGGAATTCCTGGCCGAGGCGGATCGCCTCGAAAAGCGGCGCCGCCTTGCCTCGCTCAGCGCTGACGCGGACGCTGCCCGCACCCGCGCCGATGCTATTATGGGGCAAGTCTATCCGCGCACGGTCCGCACCCTCGAGCAGGTGCGCGAAGGCTATAATCGCGGCGGCTTCAATTTCCGCGACATGCAGGACGCCGCCGATGCGATCCTCGAGGTCCAGGACCAATGGCTCGCTGCCATCACTCGCTTCCGCGACACCCAGACCGAAATTGACCGGCTGACGGGGCGCTTTGACGCCGCCATGCCGGTGGAGACCACCCCATGAAAATCTTTTCGAACCTTGGCGCGATTGCCGCACTCGTCGCTCTCGTACCCCTCGCGGCCTGCGGTGGCAGGGCTTTGGGGCCGACTGATCACGGAGGAGACCATGCCGAAGCCGAACCTGAAAAGGGCGTGCACGGCGGCCGCCTGCTCAAGGACGGCGATTTCGCGGTCGAGATAACGATATTCGAAGATGGCCAGGAGCCGCAGTTTCGCGTCTATCCCACCCGTGACGGTAAACCCCTTGATCCCAAGGCGGTCAATCTGTCCGTCACGCTCCGCCGCTTGGGCGGCGAGGTCAATCGCTTCGCCTTCAAGCCGGAAGGTGCATATCTGGCGGGGCAAGGGACTGTTGCCGAACCCCACAGTTTCGATGTCGAGGTGGCCGCCGTCGCCGACGGCAAACGGCACGTCTGGAAATACGCAAGCCCTGAGGGTCGCACCCGGATCACAGCCGCTGCGGCCAAGGCGGGCGGCATCGAGATTGCCACTGCCGGCCCGGCCACCATCGGCGAAAGTCGCGAATTATTCGGCACCGTCCAGCTTGCAACCAGCGCGCGCTCTGAAATCCGGGGCCAGTTTCCCGGCCGTATTGTCAGCGTTTCCAAGAATATCGGCGATTATGTCCGGCGCGGCGAGTTGCTGGCGCGGATCGAGTCCAGTGAGAGCCTGCAGACCTATCCGGTCTATTCGACGGCCGGCGGGGTGATTGCCGAACGCAATGGCAATCCCGGCGATGTCACCTTCGACCGCGCCCTCTATGTCATCACCGACCCGGCGCAGACCACGGTGGTGTTTAATATATTCCCCAAGGATCTCGGCGCGATCCAGCCCGGCCAGCCGGTGTCGATCGAAGCGCTGGATGGCACGGTGATCGCCCAGGCCCGACTCGGCGCCTATCTGCCCGAAGGCAATGCCGAGGCCGGGACTGCGCTGGTGCGGGCCGCAGTGCCCAATCGCGGTGGTCGCTTGCGGGCAGGTATGACCCTGCGCGGGAAGGTAATCATCAACGCCGTTCAGGTGCCTCTCGCTGTGCGCACTGAGGCCCTGCAAACCTTCCGCGAGTTCACTGTAGTCTTTGCCAATTACGGTGAGGATTACGAAGTGCGCATGCTCCAGTTAGGGCGGCGCACCCCCGAATGGACCGAAGTGATCTCGGGCCTTGCGCCCGGCACGCCTTATGCCGCCAAAGGATCGTTTCTCATTCGCGCCGACATCGAAAAGTCCGGCGCGAGCCATGACCATTGAGCGGGAGAAATAGCGCCATGCTTGCCCGCATCATCGGCTTTTCCATTCGCCAGCGCTGGTTCGTGCTGGCGGTTGTCGCTCTGCTTTGCGCGCTTGGCATGTGGAGTGCTACCAAGCTGCCTATCGACGCCGTGCCGGACATCACCAACGTCCAGGTGCAGATCAACACTGAGGCAGAAGGCTTTTCGCCGCTGGAATCCGAACAGCGCATTACCTTCCCGATTGAAACGGCCATCGCGGGCCTGCCCAAGCTGTCCTACACCCGGTCGATCTCGCGCTATGGCCTGAGCCAGGTGACGGTAGTGTTCGAGGACGGCACAGACATCTATTTTGCGCGGCAGTTGGTCAACGAGCGCATTCAGAGCGCCAGATCGCAATTGCCTCCCGGAATCGAGCCGCAAATGGGTCCGATCTCGACCGGGCTTGGTGAGATCTTCATGTATGCCATCGAGCCCAAGCCGGGCGCGCGCAAGCCCGATGGCAGTGAATGGACGGCAACCGATCTGCGCACGCTGAGCGACTGGGTGGTCAGGCCGCAGATGCGCACGATCCCCGGTGTGGCGGAAGTGAACACGGTGGGCGGCTATACGCGGCAATATCATGTCACCCCCAACCCGTCGCAGCTGGCCGCATTGAAGCTTTCGCTTAATGACGTGGTTGAGGCTCTCGAACGCAACAACGCCAACCGCGGTGCCGGTTACGTCGAGCGCGCGGGCGAGCAGATATTGATTCGTGTTCCCGGACAGGTGGCTGGCGAGGCAGACCTGTCGCAGATCCTCATCGCAACACGCGGCGGCGTTCCGATCCGTATTGGCGACGTCGCCGAGGTGGTAATCGGTTCGGAATTGCGCACCGGCGCTGCGACCGAGAATGGCAAGGAAATCGTGCTCGGCACCGTCTCGATGCTCATTGGCGAAAACCCGCGTATGGTGGCGCAGGCGGCCAAAGCGCGGCTGGAGCAGGCAACTGCCTCACTTCCGGCAGGCGTGATCGCGCACCCGCTCTATGACCGGACCGAGCTCGTCGACCGGACGATTGCAACCGTGCAGAAGAACCTTGCCGAAGGGGCGCTGCTGGTCGTCGTCGTCCTGTTCCTGCTGCTCGGCAACTTCCGGGCGGCCCTGATCACGGCAGCAGTGATCCCGATTTCGATGCTGATGACCCTGACGGGAATGGCGCGCGGCGGGGTCTCAGCCAATTTGATGAGCCTTGGAGCACTGGACTTTGGCCTGATCGTCGACGGCGCGGTGATTATAGTCGAGAACTGCCTGCGAAGATTGGGCGAAGCGCAGCATCGGATGGGCCGCTTGCTGGACCGTGACGAACGCTTCGGCCTTGTCGCCACGGCCAGCGCCGAGGTGATGCGGCCAAGCATCTTCGGCATCATCATTATCACCGTGGTCTACCTGCCGATCTTTGCGCTGTCGGGGATCGAGGGCAAGACTTTCCACCCGATGGCGATCACGGTCGTTCTCGCGCTTTCGGCGGCCTTGCTGCTGTCGCTGACCTTCGTTCCAGCCGCCATCGCCCTGTTCGTGACGGGCAAGGTCGAGGAGAAGGAAAACCGGGTGATGCGCTGGCTGGGCAATGCCTACGCGCCGATGCTCGATTGGACGATGCGCAATTCAAAGGCAGTGCTGGCCGGTGCCGTTGTGCTGATCGCACTCAGCACCTTTGGCGCGACCCGGCTGGGATCGGAGTTCATTCCCAGTCTCGATGAAGGCGATATCGCCATGCACGCCTTGCGCATTCCAGGCACCAGCCTCAGCCAGGCGGTATCCATGCAGGAAGTGCTCGAAAAGCGTATCCGTCAGTTTCCCGAGGTGGAGCGCGTGTTCGCCAAGATCGGCACGGCTGACGTCGCCACCGATCCCATGCCGCCCTCGGTCGCGGATAATTTCATCATGCTGAAGGATCGGTCGCAATGGCCCGATCCCCGCAAACCGCGCGATCAGCTGGTTGACGAACTCAATGCGGCGGTAAGCGAGATACCGGGCAACAATTACGAGTTCACCCAGCCGGTGCAAATGCGGATGAACGAGCTTATCGCCGGGGTCCGGGCCGATGTCGCCGTCAAACTGTTCGGCGACGATCTCGATCAGCTCTTGGAAAGCGGCGGGGCAATTGAAGATGTCACGGCATCCATACCTGGCGCTGCGGACGTCAAGATCGAGCAGGTCACCGGCCTGCCGATGCTGTCCGTCGTGCCCGGCCGCGAAATGCTGGCGCGCTACGGCATAAACGTTACCGATGTGCAGGATGCAGTCGCGACCGCAACGGGTGGCCGTGAGGCTGGTGAAGTCTTCGAGGGCGACCGCCGCTTCGCTGTCGTGGTTCGCCTGCCCGAAGCCCTGCGCAGCAATCTCGACGCCCTCGGGCAACTGCCGGTAGCACTGGCCAGCGGCGGGTCGGTGCCATTGGCGCAGGTGGCCGACATCTCGCTTGCTACCGGACCCAATCAGGTCAGCCGCGAGAACGGCAAGCGCCGCGCGGTCATCACCGCGAATGTGCGCGGACGCGATCTAGGCTCGTTCGTCGCCGAACTGCGCGAGAAGGTCAGCGCCCGGGTGGAACTGCCTGATGGCTATTACGTCGAATATGGCGGGACGTTCGAGCAGCTCCAGTCCGCCGCCACTCGGCTGCAGATTGTTGTGCCGCTGGCCTTGCTGATGATCTTTGGTTTGCTGTTCACCCTGTTCGGATCGGGCAAGGATGCGGCCATCGTCTTCTCTGGGGTTCCGCTCGCGCTGACCGGCGGTGTTGCGGCGCTTGCGCTGAGAGGCATCCCCTTGTCGATCTCAGCGGGCGTTGGTTTCATCGCGCTGTCCGGTGTCGCAGTGCTCAATGGCGTCGTCATGCTGTCCTTCATCAAGGACTTGCGCACCCGTGGGCTGGCGCTTGATGCCGCCGTCCGGCAGGGTGCGCTGACGCGGCTCCGACCAGTTATGATGACTGCGCTGGTCGCCTCGCTGGGCTTTGTCCCGATGGCTTTCAATGTCGGGGCAGGCTCGGAAGTGCAGCGGCCGCTCGCGACGGTCGTCATCGGCGGGATCATTTCCTCGACAATTCTCACTCTGGTTGTTCTGCCGGCGCTATACCGCCTGGTTCATCATCGTCGGGATCGGGTCGGGACTCCCGATCAGCCAAAACCCCCGGTCAAATCAAATCTCGGCACCGGCAAAGCCGCAGCCCCTTGAGGACGGGGAGGGCGCCGATAGCTTCATGCGGCCTCGCCTTCGGACCTGATCTTGACCGGGATACGCAGGAACCTGACCCCGTTGGCCTCCGCTTTCGGGAAATTTCCGGCGCGGATGTTGATCTGGACTGACGGCAACAGCAACTTGGGCGGTGCCAGCGTGGCGTCCCGCGCCTCGCGCATGGCGACGAATTCGTCTTCGCTCACGGCGTCGTTGACATGGACACTGGTGCGGCGCTGCTCGCCGACAGTTGTTTCCCAGGCAAACTCGTCACGGCCGGGAGCCTTGTAGTCGTGGCACAGAAACAGCCGGGTGTCGTCGGGCAGGCTCAACACCCGGCGGATCGAGCGATAGAGCTGGCGGGCGTCCCCGCCGGGGAAGTCGGCGCGCGCAGTGCCGTAGTCGGGCATGAACAGCGTATCGCCGACGAATGCCGCATCGCCGATAAGGTAGGCAACGTCGGCGGGGGTATGACCGGGAACATGTAGGACCTCGATCTCCAGCTCGCCGATGGCGAAGCGCTCGCCGTCCCGGAACAGGCGGTCGAAGTCCGACCCATCGGTCTTGAGGTCATCGAGCGCGAAGACCGGGCGGAAGATTTTCTGCACGTCGCGGATGTGCTCGCCGATGCCGATCGCGGCACCGGTTTTTGCCTTGAAGAATGGCGCAGCGGACAAATGATCAGCGTGGGCATGAGTCTCGAGCACCATGACGATATGCCAGTCGTGATCTGCGGCAAACGCCAGGATGCGCTCGGCCGAACGCGCGTCGGCTTCGCCGTTCGTCAAGTCGAAATCCAGCACCGGGTCGATGACCGCGGCCTCGCGCGTCGCAGGATCGGCGACGAGATAGCTGATGGTATTGGTCGGCTCGTCGAAGAACGCTTCGATGATTGGCTGGCTGGACATCGCTAGGCTCCTTGATGGCGCTTGACAGTGTATGAGCAAATGCTAAATAAGCAAACTCTAATCTAATAAGGCCATTCAATGCTCGAGTCTCCCATGGACCTCGCCACGTTTGAAATCAAAGCGGGCGGAGTTTCCACCTTGCTCAAGGCGATGGCCAACACCCGTCGGCTCATGATCCTGTGCAAGCTGGTCGAGCATGGCGAGATGACTGTAGGGGATCTGGCGCGTGAAGTCGCGCTCTCGCAATCGGCGCTGTCGCAACACCTGGCGAAGATGCGCGACGAAAACCTCGTCGCTTTCCGCCGCGAGAGCCAGACGCTCTGGTACCGGATTGCCGACCCCCGCACCGAGACGCTGCTGGCTGCCCTCTATCAACTTTACTGCAAGGATTGATTCGATGACCATCGCCGCCCTCAGACCCGACGAAGTGGAGCAAATGATCGCGACCGGTGCAATGCTGATCGACATCCGCGACGCCGACGAACATGCGCGCGAGCGCATTCCCGGTGCGACCAATTATCCGCTTGCGCGGATCGAGCAGCTTGCCACGCGCTCGGGGCCGACGATCTTTCACTGCCGATCGGGTTTGCGCACCCAAGCCAACGTCACCCGACTGGCCGCAGCGGGCGCAGGCTCGCCCTGTTACGTCCTTGCCGGCGGGATCGACGCATGGCGTTCCTCTGGCCGCTCCACGATTGTCGATCGGCGCCAGCCGCTCGAGATCATGCGCCAGGTGCAACTGGTCGCGGGCGGGTTGGTGCTGTTGGGGGTGATCCTCGGTCTTCTCGTCTCGTCGTACTTCTTCGGGTTGTCGGCATTCGTCGGTTCGGGGCTGATGATGGCGGGTGCAACCGGCTGGTGCGGAATGGCGAGGCTCCTGGGGCGCCTGCCGTGGAACCGGCCGGCGCCATCGGCGTGAATGGCGATGACGCTTATTGAAGCCCTGCTTGCTGCGGCTTCTGGAGGTATCGTCGGTATCGTTCTGGGACTGATCGGCGGTGGCGGCTCGATCCTGGCGGTGCCGTTGCTGGTCTATCTGGTCGGGGTGACCAACCCGCATGTCGCTATCGGCACCAGCGCGCTTTCGGTGGCGGCCAGCGCCGCCTCGGCGCTGATCGGCCATGCCCGCGCCGGCACTGTCAAATGGCGCTGCGCCTTGATGTTCGCCGCCGCAGGCAGCGTCGGTGCCGTTGGCGGCTCAACCGTCGGGAAGGCGATCGACGGGCAGCGGCTGCTGTTCCTGTTCGCCATCGTGTTGATCGTCGTCGGCATGACGATGTTTCGTGGACGCAGCGATCCGGGCAATCCTGACGTCGTCTGCACCCGCACCAACGCGCCCAAGGTCGTCGGCTTCGGCCTTGGCAGCGGGGCGTTTTCGGGCTTTTTCGGAATTGGCGGAGGATTCCTGATCGTGCCGGGTCTGGTGGCGTCGACGGGCATGCCGATGCTCAACGCGATCAGTTCCTCGCTCGTCGCGGTAACAGCGTTCGGACTGACCACCGCTGCGAGTTACGCCATCTCAGGGCTGATCGACTGGCCGCTGGCGGCGGTGTTCATCGCCGGCGGAATAGTCGGCAGCTTCGTCGGCGGCTTAGTTTCCAGGCAGCTGGCGAAAAAGACCGCTGTCCTCAAGACGATGTTCGCCGGCCTGATCTTTTTTGTGGCCGCATATATGCTCTGGCAAAGTGGCAGGACTTTTTGGGAGGTATCATGAGCAAACTGACGCAGATCAACGCATGGCTGGCGTCCGGCGAATAGCCCAGTCCTTGGCTCAAGCCTGCCAATCCCCCAAAAAAGCAGACGGGCATTCGACCGATCCTGCCAGATCATCGCCCGGCTGGACTGAGCGGCCGAATTTCCACGATTGGCAAAAAGTCACTGCGGCCGGGGAACCGGCTCCGGCGGGATGATCCAGCTGTGCGATTCGATGATCATCGAGGGCACCGACCGTCCTCGGCGGTCGCGCGCCGGGCGGAATCGGAAGCGTTGCTCGATCAGCTGGCAGGTCAGCTGGTCGAGTGCGGGAATACCGCTCGATCGTTCGGCCCGGCAGTCGCTCACGCTTCCGTCGATGTTGACCCGGTAGAGCACCTCGACCTTGCCGGTGCTCCCTGCCGGCAGCAATCCCTCGGGCAGGTCGCCAAACGACAGCCGGCCTTTGGTCCGGCGCGGGCCGACGACTGCGCCGCCGCCAGCCCCATCGCCGCCATCACCATCACCATCGCCGCCGCCGCCATTGCCGTTGCCGACCCCGCCGGCACCCTGACCCGGACCCGGCGTGTCGGCCGCTCCGGCGGATGCCGCCTGGCCGATCCCGGCCTGGCTGGCGGTGACGACCGGCGGCGGCACGATCAGCGGCGTCACTGGCAAGGCGACGATTTGGGTCGCCTTGTTCCGCAGGTTTGGCGGCGACGCCTCGTGCCTGGCTGCCCGTGTCGGTGAGGGCCGGACCTGCATCCGCGGTTTCCGGTCTGGCGGCTTTTCGGGCAAAAGCCCGATGGAAACCAGCGTCTCGCGCATCGGAGCCTGCTGGACAACCCGCAGGCCGAACACGAGCATGACCGCGATCAGCAGGACAGTCGCGAATGCCGCCAGTGCCGAAACAAATTTTTCGCGTCGAGCTAGGTACAATCGAGCATCCTGTCTGGCTAATGACTTAGGTATCGACAGCGAAATTTACACTCGGCTGCAGGAAATGCGCCTCAGCCTCTCATAACTCATCGACCAGTGGCCTGCTTCTCTCCTGCATCGCCCTGGGGGGGTTGATTTAGTGGAGCGTTCGCCGTGTAACCGGGGTATCTGCCGGGAGTTACCTCATGCAAGACCATGTCGATCCATTATCAGGACAGGCCTCGACCGACGTGATCGTTCGCCAATTTCGCCAGGTCCTGCTTTATCCGCTGCAACTTGTGCCGATGCCGGGCGCTACACAAACGGAAGCGAATTGGGAGAGGCTCATGGCCCTCGATTGCGCCTGGCACGATGCGGCCGATGAAGCTGCAGGCGACATGGCCTATATCGAGAGGCATTACTCGGAATTTGTCTCGTTTATGCCGGATGTGCAGCGGTTTCTCTACGGAGAAGATAGGAGAGCGGCCGGGGCGAGCGGTTACGGCGCTTCTCCCATCCGCGTGTTCCGGCGTAACGACGTCGTCAAGGCGGAGGTGAAGCTTCCTGCTAGCGGAGCAATGATCGTGCTCGATGTCGCGCGCGTCGAGCTCTATTTTTTCTACGACATCGATCTGGCGGTTTTGGTGGTCGAGTTGGTTGGTGGAGGCATCTCCCTGGCACAAACCCAGGACATCTTGTTCCGGATGGGACAAACCTATCCAAGCTCATGGAACGATGACGGCGGCGGGGCCCACTGCTGCGACAGCGTCCGGTTCTTTGACAAGGCTGGTCAAGCCGTCGCTGCTTCCGATTACGAGCACAAGGAGCGCTATCTCGCCTCGTTCGTCGAACATCGCGCGCCGCACATCGCGGCCCATTGGGCCTATCTGCTCGATCCGCTCGTACCGCAGCATACCGGCGATAGCGGCGCGATCCAATACCGGCACGTAGAGCCTCAGCGGATGCCGTTCCTCGCCTATCTGGCTGTCGACGATCCGCGCTGCATCAGCCGCGACGATTGGGTACGGCTTGGTCTGGCGGCGCCCCCGGGGAAACTTGGGTCATCGCCCTTCGGTACGAGTTTCCTCAACGACTTTGAATCGCGATATTGCTACGATCGCTTCTGGGATCGGGAGCGTGGACACGATCAAACGGGAACCCGCATGATCTGTTCGGGCCATGTATTTATCATGGTCGGCGACGCGGGCAACCCACACTTCATCGATTGCGAAAAGGGCATTCTCGCGAAGTTTCGCCATCAGTATTTTCTTCTAGGATTAATCGCGCATTTCCACCGCGCCACGCTACTGGCCTTCCGCGATCGGCTGGTTTCGGCGATGAGCCTTCTGAGCGATTACTCCGGCGAGACGGTGAAACGGTTCAAGCGAGAGATCCGGCTCACCCATGAGAACTTCCTGCGGTTCACCCACCGCTATTGGTTTCATGATGTCTCCAATCAAGGGCCGGCAAGCGACCTCTTCGATCGCTGGGTAGCCCAGCTTGGAACCGATCGCCTCTTTGCAGAAGTGCGCGAGGAGGTGCACGACATGATCGACTATCTCGATAGCGACGGGCTGCGCCGTCAGGCGAATTCGGTGGTGCGCCTTACGGTTGTGACCTTCTTCGGCTTGATCGGGACCATCGCGACGGGCTTTCTTGGCATGAATCTGATCGACCTCACCCAGGTGCCGCTGTGGCACAAGCTCCTCTACCTGATCGCGGTCCTGGTGCCTGTGGCGGCGCTTACGTTTTACACCGCCGCGAAATCCCAGCGCCTTTCGGAATTTCTTGAGGCCATCTCCGACTCCCGCTTAACGGCCCGCCAAAAGCTGCGGACGTTCGTTCGCGTCTGGCGGCGAAGGTAGCGTGAGGCGTGTCAAATCGTCAGCGCCGTTAGGGCGTCAGGTCGTTTTCTGTGCGGTTTCCCCGCAAAAGTTAGGTGCTGAATACGTTACTGCCCCTCGGCCAGCATCGCCCTTGTTTCCGCGCTGGACCAGTCGTGCCCGCCAGTGAAGCGCCACACTTCGCGGCCTTGCGCATCATAGTAGATTGTCGTCGGCAGGGTTCCGGCACCGTAATGGAAGGCGAGGTCGTTTTTCGGGTCGAGCCAGGGATCGAGATGCCTGAAGCCGCGGTCGGTCAGGAAGGCGCTGACCTTTTCGGTATTGGTCATGTCCTGCGCGACGGTCAGCACCTTGACCGCGCCACCATTGCGCCCCGCAAGCGCGTCCAGCATCGGCAGCTCGGTGATGCAGGGTGCGCACCAGGTCGCCCAGAGATTGATCAGCAGCGGCTTGCCCTTGAGGCTTTGCAATACCAGCCGGCGGCCGGCCAGGTCGGCCAGGGTGAACCCGGGCAGGGCGCTTCCCTTGTGCGAGCGGTCGATGGTTCCGGTGACCTCGGCGCTCTGGGCTGCGGAGGGGCTTGCCGAAGCCTGCGGTTGCGCCTTCTCGCCGCTTTGCCTATCGCAGCCTCCTAACAGCGCCGGAGCAATTACCGCCAGGCCAAGGACAGCAAGCGTGAGCGAGCGGGTTAACAGCACGGCAGGCTCCAATTCGATGTGGGGCGGACGGTTCGCCGAAGGGCCGTCGGCGATCATGCGCGAGATAAATGCCTCGATCCCGTTCGACAAGGCGCTTTGGCGGCAAGACATTGCCGCGTCAAAGGCGCATGTCGCGATGCTCGGCGCGGTGGGCATCGTCGATGACCAGGATGCATTGGCGATCATCGCTGGGCTCGACCGGGTCGCGGGCGAATATGAGGCCACCGGGGTTCCCGAGAACTGGGACCTCGAGGACATCCACATGACCACCGAGAGCCGGCTGGCCGAGCTGATCGGCCCTGTTGCCGGCCGGCTCCACACCGCGCGCAGCCGCAACGATCAGGTGGCGACCGATTTCCGCCTGTGGGTGCGCGAGGCGTGTGAGTTGGCGGACAGGGGCCTTGGCGCCTTGCAGGTCGCGCTCGTCACCCGGGCGGGTGAGCATGCGCACAGCATCATGCCCGGCTTCACCCATTTGCAGACGGCGCAGCCGGTCACGCTAGGCCATCACCTAATGGCTTATTATGAGATGGCCGCGCGCGACCGCTCACGCTTTGTCGATGCGCATACCCGCCTGAACCAGTGCCCGCTGGGCGCAGCCGCGCTGGCCGGGACCGGCTTTCCGATCGACCGGCACATGACCGCGCAGGCGCTGGGTTTCGCGATGCCAACCGCCAACAGCCTCGATTCGGTATCGGACCGCGATTTCGCGCTCGATTACCTGATGGCCGCTGCCCAATGCGCGCTGCATCTGTCGCGGCTGGCCGAGGAGTTCATCCTCTGGGCCAGCCAGCCGTTCGGCTGGGTGGCGCTGCCCGACAGCCTGTCGACCGGCAGCTCGATCATGCCGCAGAAGAAGAACCCCGACGCCGCCGAACTGGTGCGCGGGCATTCGGGCCGTATCATCGGCTGCCTTACCGCGCTGATGGTGACGATGAAGGGCCTGCCGCTGGCCTATTCGAAGGACATGCAGGACGACAAGCCGCCGGTGTTCGAGGCCGCATCGCTGCTGGCGCTGTCGATCGCGGCGATGACCGGGATGGTCGCAGAAACCACCTTCCGCACGGAACGTATGCGTGCAGCCGCCGAACTCGGCTATGCCACCGCTACCGACCTCGCCGACTGGCTGGTCCGCGAGGCGAATATTCCCTTTCGCGAGGCGCATCACATCACCGGTGCAGCGGTGAAGCTCGCCGAAAGCCGGGGTATCGCCCTCGATCAGCTGCCGCTGGCCGATCTCCAGGCAATCGACGAGCGGATCGACGAAGGGGTGTTTGCGGCACTGTCGGTCGAGGCGTCGGTCGCCGCACGGGCCAGCCATGGCGGAACCGCGCCTGCTGAGGTAAGGAAGCGGGTTGCCCAGGCGCGCGCGGCGCTGGGGCTGGAGTGATTGCGATGCGCTGTCTTGCCGCCCTGACGTTGCTGATGGCCGTGGCCGCCTGCGGTGTGCGCGCCGATCTGAAGCCCCGGGCGGGCAAGCAGCTCCCGGTCGCGCCCTATGGCCGGGGCGAGCAATTGAGCTCCACCCAGCTGCTCGAGACCACGCCGCAAGCCGCGCCGGAACGCAGCGTCGAGTTGCGACAACGCTCGGAGGAGCGCGCCGACGATCCCTTCGACTTGCCGCCCCAGGAATAGGCCACCCCGGAAACAGGGTGCGAAAAAGACCGGATTATGGACCATTTTGCTCTCAGGAACGGCGTGCTCCACGCCGAGGACGTGCCGCTTACTGCCATCGCCGAGGCGGTCGGCACGCCGGTCTATGTCTACTCGCGCGCCACGTTGACGCGCCACGCCCGCGTGTTCCGCGATGCGCTCGCGGTGCTGCCCAGCGTCGACATCGCCTTTGCCGTGAAGTCGAACCCCAACCTGGCGGTGCTCAGGCTGCTGGCCCAGGAAGGCTACGGCGCCGATGTCGTCTCCGCCGGCGAGATGGAGCGGGCGCTGGCGGCCGGGATGCCGGCGGGTGACATCGTCTTCTCCGGCGTCGGCAAGACGCAGGGGGAGCTTGCGGCGGCGCTCGCGGCGGGGATCGGCCAGTTCAACTTGGAGTCCGAGGAAGAAGGCGTCGAACTGGCGCAGATTGCGGGCGGCATGGGCAAGCGTGCGGTCGCGAGCCTGCGGGTCAATCCCGATGTCGACGCCGGCACCCATGCCAAGATTTCCACCGGCAAGGCGGAGAACAAGTTCGGCGTCGCGTATGACCGGGCGGCGGCGATCTATGCGCGGCTGGCCGGGCTGGAGGGGCTCGAGATGCGCGGCCTGGCGGTGCACATCGGCAGCCAGATCACCGATCTCGGACCGTCGCGCGCCGCCTTCATCAAGATGGGCACGCTGATGCAGAACTTGCGCGCGGCCGGCTTCACCGTCAGCCACATGGATCTGGGCGGCGGTCTTGGGGTGCCCTACCGCGCCGGCGAGGAGCTTCCCGGCCCTGCGGAATATGGCGCCATGGTCGCCGAAGTCACCCACGGCTGGGACGCGCGCCTTCAGTTCGAGCCGGGCCGGGTGATAACGGGCAACTCCGGCGTGCTGGTGACGCGGGTGATCCGGGTGAAGCCGGGGACGTCCTGCCCCTTCGTTATCGTCGATGCGGCGATGAACGATCTGGTGCGCCCGGCCATGTACGATGCATGGCACGACTTCGATGCGGTTGCTCCCATGGGCGAACGCATGACCGCCAACATCGTCGGCCCGATCTGCGAGAGTTCCGACACTTTCGCCATGGGCCGCGACATCGACGTGGTGAAGCCGGGCGATCTCGCCGTGTTCCGCACTGCCGGGGCTTACGGCGCGACCATGGCCAACACCTACAACAGCCGCGCGCTTGTGCCCGAGGTGATGGTCGACGGCGACCGCTGGGCGATAGTCGCCGAGCGCATCGAGCCGGCGACGATCCTGGCCGCCGAGCGGGTGCCGGACTGGTTGGCATGATCCTTCGACAAACTCAGGGCGAGCAGAGGTTAAACGATTGATCGATGCACTTCCCCTGTTCCACCGCATCGCCGGCCAGCCGGTGATCGTGCTGGGCGAGGGCGCGGAGGCGGCGGCGAAGCGCCGGCTGGTCGAGCGGGCGGGCGGTCTGGTGGTGGGCGAGGAAGCGATTGAAGCGCGGCTTGCCTTCGTTGCGCTAGATGAGCCCGAACCAGCGGTGGCGAGGCTGCGGGCGCGCGGGCTGCTGGTCAATGCGGTTGATCGCCCCGACCTTTGCGACTTCACCGTTCCCAGCATTCTCGACCGCTCGCCGGTGCTGCTGGCAATCGGCACTGGCGGGGCTTCGGCGGGGCTCGCCAAGGCTTTGCGGCTGCGGCTCGAAGCGCTGCTGCCGGGCTCCCTCGGAGCA
>JANMCD010000139.1:0-14919 GCA_031360905.1 Novosphingobium sp. | reverse complement strand
ATGCTCGACCTCGCCGAAATCCCGGCGCAGGCGCTGCCCCGCCTTGCGGGCGGCTTTTTCGATCACGCGGATCAGGCCGGAGATTGCCATGGGTACGCCCTAAGTCACCTTGCCGACATACGTCCGCTCGTAAACATCGACGACAATCCGCGTGCCCGCGCCAATGTGCGGCGGCACCATCACCCGCACGCCGTTATCGAGAATGGCCGGCTTGAAGCTGGACGAGGCGGTCTGCCCCTTGACCACCGCATCAGCCTCCACGATCGTCGCCTCTACCTGCTCGGGCAGCGCGACCGAGATCGGCCGTTCATCGTACATTTCAAGTGTCACCTCCATGCCGTCGGTGAGGAACGCCGCGGCTTCGCCGATGAGGTCCTTGGGGAGGTTGATCTGCTCGTAGTTTTCCTGGTCCATGAACACCAGCGCGTCGCCATCGACATAGAGGAACTGGAAATCCTTGGTGTCGAGCCGCACCCGCTCGATCGTATCCTGGCTGCGAAAACGCACATTGGTCTTGCGCCCGTCGATCAGGTTCTTCATCTCCACCTGCATGAACGCCCCGCCCTTGCCGGGCTGGGTGTGCTGGGTCTTGGCGACTTTCCAGATGCCTTTTTCGTATTCGAGGATATTGCCGGGACGAATGTCCACGCCGCTGATTTTCATGGGGGGAGCCTTTGATGCGATCGAGCCGAACACCGGAAAGGCGCGCCCTTAACCTGCGCGGCGCTTTCTGGCAATTGCGGGACTTGGGCTGGCCGGGCACGATGGCGCTGGCCATCGTGGCTGCACCGGCGGCGGCGGCGCCGGGGGGCGACATTGCCACCCTGCCGACCGGCGGTTATGTCTGCGAACTCCCCGGAGACGCCGCCGGCCCGGCCGGGCGGCATGTTCCGGACGAGGACTTTGCCGTCGTCACCGCATCGAGCTACCGCGCGCTTGGCACGCTGGGCAGCTACCTGCTCACCGGCGATAGCCTGGTGATGACCAGCGGGGTCCACAAGGGCAAGCGCTACCACCGGCTGTCCAGCGGTTTCCTGCGCCGCATCGGCCCGGACGGCGCAGACAGCGACCTGCGCTGCGTGCTGCGCAAGCGCAACAATTCCTGACTGTTGAACGGGTGCGGCCGATCTTCGGTTCGCCTTGATTATATTCGTGGCCAGCCAAGGCCTGCACCGGCATTCTGAACGGCATGTGGCTCCTCGGGGAATGATTGGGCGCGCCCCTTGAAAGCCGCAGCGAACATCACACATCACCCGCTCGAGGCCCCTCCGCCTCGCCAGTTCCAGAAGGACATTGAAACCGATGCGCAGTACAGATCAAGTCGCCGCCATGTCTTGCCCGGTTTGCCAGGTGCCGCTCACGATGAGCGACCGGCAAGGCATCGAGATCGACTATTGCCCGCAATGCCGCGGTGTCTGGCTGGATCGGGGCGAACTCGACAAGATCATCGAGCGCAGTGCGCCGCAAGCCGCCGCGCCCCAGCAAATCAACCAGGCGCCGGCGCCCCAACAGCAGGGCTACTCGCCGGTTTATCCGCAGCCGAATTATCAAGGCCACCACAAGAAGCGCAAGAGCTGGCTCGAGGATATCTTCGATTAAGCGGATTTAGCCGCGCGGATCTGGTTTGGCGAGCAACCTCGCCGCCCGGTTCCAACTTCCGCCCCGGCACAATCCCCCGAACTTGCGCCTTCCGAGTTTCCCCTTTCGCCCAGCTTTGCTAAGGTGGGAGAATATTGGCGTCCAGCTATTACAGTTGCATGACGCCGATGGCTGTTGTGGAGACGCTCGATGAAATTGCTGCGGTGGAGCCTGGCTGGCGCAAGCGCCTTTGTGATCTACAAATATTCGATCGGCAAGAAGGCCGAGGGTGACGACGTATTCCAGTCGCCGGAACGCTCGCTGGCTAATGCGAAAACCGACGAAAATGTCCGCGCAGCGCAAAGCGCTGACAATCCAAAGCGCAAGCGGGCGGCGGCAAAGAAGGGTGCGGCGCCGGCTAGGGGGGCAGCGAAATAGGAAGCGCCGGCAACTCCATTCCCCGCCTGCCCCTCCCCTGAAGCGGAGGGGTGAGTGTCAATTTGCCCTAACCCCCGGCGACGCGCGGTATGACCATTACCTCCGCGCCCGGAGCCAGCGGCGCGGACCAGTCAGCCTGCATCATTCCATTGACGGCGAACGCCACGCGAATACCCGCATTCTCGCCAAAACCGGGCCCGAGCTTGTCCAGAGCCTCGATCAACCCGAACAGATTGCCGGCTTCAACTTCCAGCACCTGTGCTCCGCCGAAGAACTGATCGGCAAATGGCGCCATCGGTTGGACGCGGACCAAAGTTCAGCCCTTGGCCTTGATCGCCGCATAGACCCGGTCGGGCGTTAGCGGCAGATCGCGCATGCGGATGCCAGTCGCCCGGCTGACCGCATTGGCGACGGTGCCGAGCGGCGGCACGATCGGCACTTCGCCCACGCCCTTGACCCCGAAAGGATGGTTCGGGTTGGGCTTCTCGACCATCACCGTGTCGATCATCGGCAGGTCGGAGCAGACCGGCATGCGGTAATCGAGGAAGCCCGGATTATCGACCCGGCCGGCCTTGTCGAACACATAGCCCTCGTTCAGCGCCCAGCCGATGCCCTGCGCCGCGCCGCCCTGCATCTGGCCTTCGACGTAGTCCGGGTGGATCGCAGTGCCGACATCCTGCACCACGGTGTAGCGCAGCACGGTGACCTGACCGGTTTCCGGATCGACCTCGGTATCGCAGATGTGGACGCCGAAGCCCGGCAGAAAGCCCTGCGCGTTGAGCGCGATCTCGGCGGAAAGCGCTCCGCCCGAATGGGCCGCGCGGCCGGCGATCTTCTTCATTGTGAGGCTAGTGCCTTCTTTCGGGCCAGACAGGCAATGCACCACACCGTCGCGCCATTCGACCTCAGCCACATCGACGCTCCACATCGCGGCGGCACGCTCGCGCATGGTGACGATGACCGCCTCCGCCGCCTCGATCACCGCCTTGCCGGTGGCGAAAGTGGTGCGGCTGCCGCCGGTCAGCATCGAATAGCCGATCGAGGAGGTATCGGCGATATTCACCCGCACCCTCTCATAGTCGATGCCCAGCGTTTCCGCCGCCATGAGCGCCATCGAGGCGCGGCTGCCGCCGATGTCCGGGTTGCCGATGGTGACCAGCACCGAACCGTCCTCGGTAACGCTGACCGCCGCGGTCGAAGGTCCGCCATAATTGCCCCAGGTGCCACCGCCGACGCCGCGGCCCTGGTTGGGGCCCAACGGCGCGGAGTAATGCGGATGCGCCTTGGCGGCCTCAAGGCATTCAACATACCCGATCTCGCCCGCCGGCATGCCCATCACGCCAATATAGCCAGGCCGCGCCGCGTTCTTCAACCTGAGGTCGATGGGGTCGATGCCGAGTTTCTGCGCCAGCTCGTCAATGCAGCATTCGACCGGGAAGATCGTCTGCGGTGCGCCGGGTGCGCGGTAGGCACAGGTGCTGGCGGTGTTGCACATCACATCCCAACCGGTGACGCGGCTGCTCGCGATATTGTAATGCGCCAGCGCGCTCATCGCGGCGGGATGCGTGTCGGAGCCCGGATAGGCCCCGCCAAGCAGTTTGAAGTCGATGACCACGCCGGTGATCGTGCCATCGGCATCGGCACCCAGGCTGATATCGATGACGCCGCCCGGCGCGGGGCCGGTCGCGCGGAAAACTTCGCCCCGGTTCATCACCAGGCGCACCGGACGGCCCGATTTGCGCGACAGCAACATGGCGACGGGTTCGAGATAGATGGTCGTCTTGCCGCCGAACCCGCCCCCGATCTCCAGCGGGGTAACGCGGATATCGGCGAGATTGATCCCGAGGATCCCCGCAGTCAGCGAACGGATCATAAAGGCGCCCTGGCTCGAGGCCCAGATCTGCGCCTGTCCGTCCGAATTCCACGAGGCGACGCAGGCGTGCGGCTCGAGATAGCCCTGATGCACCGCCAGCGCCGAATAGCGCCCGGACACAACCGTATGCGCCGCGGCCAGCGCCGCATCCGGATCGCCGCGCCCGAGGGTGAAGCGCAGCGCCGCGTTGGAAGGCGTGGTTGGCACCGGCTCCACACCCTGGGTGAAAATATCGTCGTGCAGGATCGGCGCATCGGGGGCGAGCGCACCTTCGATATCGAGCACATGCGGCAGCACTTCGTAATCGACCTCGATCAGCGCCAGCGCCTCTTCCGCAATGGCGGAACTGGTCGCCGCGACGGCAGCGACGGCATGGCCCTCATAGAGTACCTTCTCATGCGCCATGCAGTTGCGGGCGACGTGCTTGATGCTGGCCTGCGCTTCGCTGACCGCGACCGATAGCAAGGCCAACGACGGGAAATCGGCGCCAGTGACCACGGCTTTGACGCCGGGCAGCGCCTCGGCCTTCCTGGTGTTGATAGCGCGGATGCGGGCGTGGGGATGCGGACTGCGCAGGATCGCGCCCTGCAACATGCCGGGTGCGACAAAATCGGGACCGTAGATCGCCTTGCCGGTAACCTTGTCGATGCCATCAGGGCGAACTGGGCGGGTGCCAATGTGCCGAAAAGCGCGCTTGTCCTGGGGAGCGTTCATGCTTGTATCCTTTGCGATGTCGGTTCCTGGCGAAGCTCGGCTGCCGCATCCATCACGGCGCGCACGATCTTGTCATAGCCGGTGCAGCGGCAGAGATTGCCCGCCAGCCAGTAGCGCACTTCGGTTTCGCTGGGGTTCGGATTGTGGTCGAGCAGCGCCTTCGATGCGACGATGAAGCCCGGCGTACAGAAGCCGCATTGCAATGCAGCCTTTTCGAGGAATTTGCGCTGCACCGGGTGCAGTTCGCTGCCCTCGGCGACGCCCTCGATCGTGGCAATCAAGCGCCCCTCGGCCTCGGCCGCGAGCACCAGGCAGGAGCAGACCATCTGGCCATCGAGCACCACCGTGCAGGCGCCGCAATCGCCCGAGCCGCAGCCCTCCTTGGAACCGGTCAGCCCCAATTCGTCGCGCAGCACATCGAGCAGGGTCGCGGCGGGATCGCAGAGGAATTCCTGCGTATCGCCGTTGACAGTGGCGGTTACGAACAGCTTGCTCATCATTTATCTCCCGCCCGCTGGCGGGCAATCTCGACGACGCGCCGGGCCAGCACCCCGGCCATGGCAATGCGATAGGCGATAGTGCCGCGCTTGTCGTCGATCGGCCGGCAGGCGGCGCGCACGGCATCAGCCATCCGTTCCATATCGGCATCGCCAAGCTTCGAGCCGACCAGCGCCGTGCCCGCCGCTTCGACCAGCAGCACGGTCGGCGCGACGGCACCGATGGAAATGCGCGCCGAAGTGCAGGTGCCGCTGCCATCCAGCACCAGCGCCGCGCCGCAACCGACCACGGCAATGTCCATCTCGGTGCGCGGGATCGAGCGCAAATAGGCGTCCCCTCCCCCCGCAGGACGGGCGGGCAAGCGGATTTCCAGGACGAACTCACCCGGCGCCAGCGATGTGCTGCCCGGTCCGCGGGGAAGCTGCTCGACCGGAATTTCGCGCTGGCCGCCCGGACCGGCGATGACGCAGGTCGCATTCGCTGCGACCAGCGCGGGCACGCTGTCCGCCGCCGGCGAAGCGTTGCAGAGATTGCCGGCCATGGTCGCGCGGTTGCGCACTTGCACAGAACCGATCAAATTCGCCGCCTCGACCACGCCGGGCCAAGCGGCGGCAAGCGCCTGGTCGTCCTTCAAGGCCGTGCAAGGCGTTGCCGCACCGATGGCGAAGCCGCCGCCATGCGCGCGGATGGCGCCCATCCCGGCGATCCGCTTGATGTCGACAATGGCGCTCGGCGCGATCCGGCGCGCGCGCAGCTGGACGATCAAGTCAGTCCCCCCCGCCAGTAGCCGCGCTTGCGGATCGCCTGAGAGCAGCGCGATGGCCTGCTCGACAGTTTGTGGTGCGTGAAATTGCGGCGACGGCATCATATTCCCTTCGAATTTCTGAAATCTCGGCTGTTCCAGCGGCTAGGTTTCAATCTCCGCCGGATTCGTCAACTGCAATCGTTCAGATCGCCGCGCAATATCCGCCGTTGAGCGGTTAGGTCTGGCCGGTGATCCACGAAGCCGCGTTCGAAGACAGGCATGTCACCAGCCCGGCGACATCTGTGCCTTTGCTTGGTCGCTGGCCATGAAGCGGTCAAGGTCTTCTTGCAGGATCACTCGGTTCCCGCTCAGTAAACCCCGCCCTGCTCCTCGACGAAGTCCTTGGGATCGGCGGCCTGTGCCTTCGCCTCCTTCGGCGCCTGCGCTGCCGCCTGTCCGCCGCCGCGCAGGGCTGCGAGCAGTTGGTTCCGCTTTGCCGCAATCTCGTCGGAACGGGTCGAACGCTTGGGCTCGGTATCGGGCTTGAAGGCCTCCCAGATAATCGACGATTTGGGATCGCTGGTCGGCTCGCCGGCAAACACCCGTTTGCCGGTAATCCGGTCGATCTTGACGATGTGGATGTCAGCCGGCGCGGCAGGCGGTACGTGGGCCCAGCGCGCCTTTGTCGCCACGATCAGGTCCTTGACCATCGGCGCGGCGTAGGTGCCGCCCTGCGCATAGCCGCCGAGCGAGCGGGGCTGGTCGTAGCCCAGATAAACGCCGGCCATATATTGCTGCGATCCGCCAATGAACCAGACATTGGTCGGTCCTGAGGTCGTCCCGGTTTTGCCGAAGATCGGCAGTTCCAGATCCCTGAGCCTGGTCGCCGTGCCGCGCGTAACCACGCCCTCGAGCATATGCACGGTCTGGTAGGCGGTGCGCGGGTCCAGCACCTGCTTGCCGCGCGGCGTGAGGCGGGGCATTGGCTTGCCGTTCCACTGCGCCATGCGGCAACCCTCACAAGGGCGCGTGTCGGCCCGCCAGATCACCTTGCCGCTGCGGTCCTGAACATAATCGATCAGCGTCGCGGGATATTGCACGCCCTGATTGGCTAGCGCCGAATAGGCATTGACCATCTGCAACACGGTTGTTTCGCCGGCACCAAGCGCGAAGGAGAAATAGGGCTCATACTTGCCGATGCCAACCCGGTCGAAGGTCCGCACGACGTGTTCGATCCCGGCGTCGTTAGCAATCCGAACGGTCATCAGATTGCGCGACTGCTCCAGGCCCCAGCGCAGCGTGTGGGTGCCGCCGGCACCGCGCATGTCAAAGTTCTTGAAGCATTTCTCGCCCAGGTTCGCGCCCTGATAGACGCAAAAGGTGCCGTCCAGGATCATGCTGGCCGGTGTCAGTCCGTAATCGAGGCCGGTGGCATAAACGAAGGGCTTGATCGTTGAGCCCGGCTGACGCAGCGCCTGCGTCGCCCGGTTGAACGAGCCAAGGCCGGCATCGAAGCCGCCCTGTACCGCCAGCACCCGGCCGTTATAGGGGCTTTCGACCACCATGCCGCCCGACACTTCCGGGATCGTGCGCACGGCGTAGGCGGAGCCGGCGGGCGCGGCGGCAATGACGTCGCCCGCGCGCAAACTATCGGGCACACCGGTCAGCGGCGCGCGCGAACCGTCAGAAAGGCCGATCTCCCCGCTCGGCCCGGAAACCCGCAGGACGATGCCGACGCGCCAGTTCTGGTACCTCACCGATTTGTTGAGCAATACCAGTTGTGTCTGCCATCCTTCCGGATCGAGCTTCACATGCGCGATCGGGCCGCGCCAACCCTTGCCGCTGTGGTAGCGCAGCAGCCCCCCCCGCAGCGCGTCCAGCGACGCCTTCTGCATCTCTGGATCAAGCGAAGTTCGCACCCACAGCCCGCCGGCGTAGACGCTGTTGGTGCCATCCTCAGCCGTTTCGCCGAACCGGTCGATCAATCGGCGGCGCACCTCTTCGACGAAATAGCCGACAGCGGGATCGTAGGACTCGACCCGGTGCGGGATGATGCCGAGCGGCTGCGCCTTGGCCGCGTCGGCCTCGGCCTGGGTGGCGAGTTCGTTGCTGACCATCTGATCTAGCACCCAGTTGCGCCGCGCGATCGCCGAAGCGGCGTTTCTGGCGCGGCCATAGGTTTCCGGCGCCTTGGGCAGGATCGCCAGAAACGCCGCCTCATGCAGCTGCAGCTCGCCCACGTCCTTGCCGAAATAGGCGCGCGAAGCTGCTTGTACGCCGAAGCTCTGCCGGCCGAGGGGAATTTCGTTGAGATAGAGCTCGAGGATCTGCGGCTTGTCCAGCACATCCTCGATGCGCCGCGCGACAATCATTTCCTTGAGCTTGCGGCCGATGGAGTATTCGTTGCCGATCAGGATGTTCTTGGCGACTTGCTGGGTGATCGTCGAGCCGCCCCTCGCTCGCTGTCCCGAGCCGATCTTTCCGACATAATCGATGACAGCGCCGGCAAGGCCAGGGTAATCGACCCCGCCATGGGTCCAGAAGGTCTTGTCCTCGGCCGCCAGGAAGGCGTTGACCAACTGTTTGGGGAAATCCACGTAGCGCAGCTGCACCCGCCGTTCGCGTGCATAGCTGTAGACGATCTGGCCATCGACGCCGCGCACCATGCTTGGCAGCGGCGGCTGATAGCTCAGCAGCTTGTCCGCCGATGGCAGGCTGCTCAGCACCAGGGTCCAGACCAGTAAATAGATCAGCACCAAGCCGCCGAGGCCGAAACCGACCAGCCGCACCTTTCGGTTGCCGCGCCAATTATCGCGAATCGTTGTCAAAATCCCGCTGGCATCGCGTCGGACGCGGTAGCGCAGATTATCGGGCTCGGTGGTCTCGGCCATAGCGCAGCGCCTCTAGCACGCCCGCTTTGCCGAGCGCCAGCGCCTTTCGACCGGCCGCGCAGACGGGTTCAGTGCGCGACTGGTCAGTACCGCAACTGGCGGGCGAAGAACGCCCGGATCGCTCGCGCGGTGGCCTCGGCGAAGATCCGGCGCCCATCTGGATCAACCAGCCGGGCGACGTCTCCGGCATTGCTGATGTAGCCGGTCTCGTACAGCACCGAGGGCACATCGGGCGATTTGAGCACGATGAACGCTGCCGATTGCAGCGGAATTGGCCGGAAGCGCATTCGCCCACGCGCTTCGCGCAGGATCAGCCACGCCATTTCCTTGGAACGCGCCTGGGTTTCGCGCTGCGACAGATCGACGAGAATGGCGCTGACGGCATCGCTGGTGTCCTCCAGGGCGATACCATTAATTGAATCCGAGCGGTTTTCGCGCTCGGCCATGCGCCGGGCCGTTTCGCTCGACCCCTGTTCGGACAAGGTGTAAACCGTCGCGCCGCTCGCCTCGCCGCCCTCTTCGGTACTGTCCGCATGGATCGAGAGCAGCAGGTCGGCTTTCAGCCGCCGGGCGATGCCGGACCTTTCGGCCAGCAGAAGATAGCGGTCGTCGCTGCGAGTCAGCGCCACTCGAATGCCGCCCGCCTGCAAAAGTTCGTCGCGCACTGCCAGGGCCAGCGCCAGGGTCAGCGCCTTTTCCTGGATTTCACCCGCACTCGCGCCGGGGTCGTGGCCGCCGTGTCCCGCATCGATAACCACCAGCGGCCGGCTGGCATCGGGCGGTCCTTCGACCTGCGGGAGGTCCATCGCAGCACCGGCGGGGGGCAATGCGAGCCGCAGCACATAATCCTGTCCTCGGGCCGGCACGCCAAATTTCCGGTTTGCCGCGACCAGTGCAGCGAGCACCGCGACAATCCCGAGCAGGACAAGCAGGAGCTGATAGCTGCGACGCATGGCTGCTTGGGGCTTAGGCTGCGTTGCGAGCCCCCGCAATGGTCTACGGCAGCCGTTCCACGTTGATCTCGCGCATGAACCTTGCTGTTCATCCAGTGTGGTGCTAGTCGCGCAAATGCCGGGGCGGGCTTGCCCCGATTTTCCCGTGCCTTTCGCCTTTCCCTCACCGGATCCGGCCCTGAGCATCGGGCAGGATCGGCAGACGCGCGCCCCCGGCGGACTTTCCGGATAATTTGGAACCGGATCCGAACAGGTTGATGCTGGTATGAGAAATCCGTCGCTGTCTTGCTCGCCGCAGCCCTCCGGGCCCGCGGCTGGACGAGCGACTGGCTCTACGCGATCGGTCTTTCCGCGCATTTTCATTCCTGCAGACACGAATCCCGTCGCCTTGGCGCCTTTGCGCCCTGGCACCTTCATTGCAGCCGCCCGCCGCGCCAAAGCTTATGCCCCGGCCCGGCCTTTCGGCCTCACTGCACAATTTCGCGCCGCCTTCCGGGCTGGACGTCCTTCGGACAGGTCCGCACTGCGGCGCGCTTGGAGAATTACAAATGACAACGCGCATGCTGATCGATGCGCGCCACCCGGAAGAAACCCGGGTGGCGGTGCTCAAGGGCAATCGTATTGAGGAATTCGACTTTGAATCTGCCGATCACAAGCAGATCAAGGGCAATATCTATCTCGCCAAGGTCACTCGGGTAGAACCGTCGCTGCAGGCGGCTTTCGTCGATTTCGGCGGCAATCGTCACGGCTTCCTGGCGTTCAGTGAGATTCACCCGGATTACTACCAGATCCCCCGGGAAGACCGCGAACGCCTGCTGGCCGAGGAGGCCGCCCATGCCGAGGAAGAAGCCGCCCTTCGCGCCGCCGACGATGCGGACGAGGGTGAGTTCGACGATGAATCCGGCGAAAGCCTCGCCGACGATTACGCCGGCGACGAGGGCGTCACCGAAGTCGATACCTCGCAGAACGACCAGATCGCCACGATCGAAGGCGGGCACGTCGAAAACGGCTTCAGCGATGGCGAGCAATCGACCGACGAATATGCCGACCAGGATCAGGGCGACGGGGACGGCGATCATTCGGATGAGGAAGGCAGCGGCGAGGATCACCCCCGCCACGGCCGCCGCCGTCAGGGCCAGGGCGGCAACCGCGGCCGTGCCCGCGAGGCCGACGAACTGCGCGCCAAGCGCATGGCGCTGCGCCGCCGCTACAAGATCCAGGACGTCATCCACCGGCGGCAGGTGCTGCTGGTCCAGGTGGTCAAGGAAGAACGCGGCAACAAGGGCGCGGCGCTCACCTCCTATCTGAGCCTGGCCGGCCGCTATTGCGTGCTGATGCCCAATTCCAGCCATGGCGGCGGCATCAGCCGCAAGATCAATTCGACATCCGACCGCAAGCGCCTCAAAAGTATCGTCGCCGACATGCAGCTCCCCAAGTCGATGGGCTGCATCGTCCGCACCGCCGGGCTTTCGCGCACCAAGGCCGAGATCAAGCGCGATTTCGATTATCTCGCCCGGCTCTGGGACGAAATCCGCGAGACCACGCTCAAGAGCTCGGCCCCGGCGCCGATCCATTCGGACAGCGATCTCATCAAGCGCGCGATCCGCGACATTTATAATAAGGATATCGAAGACGTCGTGGTCGAGGGCGAAGGCGGCTACCGTGCCGCCCGCGACTTCATGAAGCTGCTGATGCCGAGCCACGCCAAGCGGGTGAAAGCCTATTCGGATCCGGTCCCGCTGTTTCAGCGCTACGGCGCGGAAGACCAGCTCACCGCGATGTACGATCCCTATGTGCAGCTGAAATCGGGCGGCTACATCGTTATCAACCCGACCGAGGCGCTGGTTTCGATCGACATCAACTCGGGCCGATCGACCAAGGAACACGGCATTGAGGCGACAGCGCTCAACACCAACCTCGAGGCGGCGCGCGAAATAGCCCGCCAGCTGCGGCTGCGCGACATGGCGGGACTTGTCGTCATCGACTTCATTGACATGGAATACGGGGCCAACGTCCGCAAGGTCGAACGGGTGATGAAGGACTCGCTGCAGAACGATCGCGCTCGCATTCAGGTCGGCCGTATCTCCAGCTTCGGGCTGATGGAAATGAGCCGCCAGCGCCTGCGCACCGGCGTGCTTGAGGCAACGACCCGCCACTGCCCGCATTGCGACGGCTCGGGGCTGGTGCGCACCGCCAGCTCGGCGGGCCTGTCGTCGCTGCGGCTGATCGAGGACGAAGCAGCACGCGGCAAGGGCACCACGATCTCGCTGTTTGCCAGTCAAGAAGCCGCGATCTATGTGCTGAACCACAAGCGCGCCGATCTTGCTGAGATCGAGGAGCGCTACGGTGTGAAAGTCGAGGTCGTGCCCGAAGGCGAGAACGAGGGCGCCAAGATGCGTGTCGGCTCGTCCGGACCGCAAAATGAGTTCGTGCCGAAATTCGGGCCGATCGCCATTGCGGAGGAAGAGGACGACGACTTCGTCGATGAGGATATCGACGAGAATGAGGACGATGAGCGCACCGGGCGCGAGCGTTCTGACGGCGGCGATGCCACCGATGAAGCTGGTCCCAAGCGCCGCAAGCGCCGCCGCACTCGCGGTGGCCGCGAGCGCCATGAAGGCCGGCCCGAGGGCGAGTCCGCCGATGCCGAGCCCAGCGCGGAAGGCGACGACGAGCGCGGCGAAACTGAGGCTCAGGACGCCGACAACACCGAGGGCGAGCGCAGCTACGCCGACGACGGTGCGGTCGAAGATGGCGAAGGGCCGCGCAAGCGCCGCCGCCGCGGACGGCGCAGGCGGGGTGGCCGTGGCCGCGCCGACGGTGAGGGCTTTGCCGAGGGTGATGGCGAAGCGCAGGACGGCACTGCCGAAGCACAAGACGGTGAAGCTGCCGACAGCGGCGACGATCTCGTCACTGCCGCAAGCGGCGAGCAGTCAGCCGAAGCCGAGGCGGAACCCGCGCCCAAAAAGCGCAGCCGCCGCAAAGCCCCTGCAGCCGAAATCGTTGCAGAGCGCAGCGTGTCCGAGGCCGAGCCGGTCGAGGTCGCGGCAGCCGTCGAAGCAGCGCCGAAGCCGAAGCGCAGCCGCCGCAAGGTAGCGGAAGCGGCGAGCGATGGCCCTGTGGTGGAAGCTGCGGCCGAGCCGGTAACCGAAGCGGTCCCCGCCGAGGCCGAAGCTCCGGCCAAGCCGGCCCGGTCGCGCCGTAAGAAAGCGGATGCCATAGCTCAGCAAGCTACCGATATAAACGCCGAGACGATGGTTGCCGAGGCTACCCCTCCGGTAGCGTCCAATGACGCTGCCGATGATGTCGGAACGCCAGAATCCGAGCGCCGCGGCGGCTGGTGGCAGCGCACTTTCGGACCCTGATCCCTGACAACCTATTGCCCCTCCCGCATCGGCTTCACCGCCGCGTAATACCAAAGTTCGATGACCTTGACTCATCGGACTTTGGTTGAGCCCGTGCGGCGCTTGAGCATTTCCAAGGCGTGATGCGTCAGCATCTCAGCGCCTTGGTAAAAGGTGCGCGATGCGGGAGGCGGTGATGGCAGCGGCCCCGGTTTCTGGAAGGCGTGTTAACTCACCTGCACGCCGGAAAATGGGCTATTTCAGCGCCGCTTGCGCCGCAGCCAGTCGCGCAATCGGCACCCGGTAGGGCGAGGCGCTGACGTAATCCAGGCCGACATCCTCGCAAAACGCGATGCTCGCCGGGTCGCCGCCATGTTCCCCGCAAATGCCGAGCTTGATTCCCGGCCGCGCCGCCCTGCCCCGATCCGCCGCGAGGCGCACCAGTTGGCCGACCCCGTCGATATCGAGGCTGACGAAGGGATCGCGCGGGAAGATGCCCTGCTCGACATAGGTGCCGAGGAAGCGCCCGGCATCGTCGCGCGAAAGGCCGAGCGTGGTCTGGGTCAGATCGTTGGTGCCGAACGAGAAGAACTCGGCCTGTTCGGCAATCTCGCCCGCCATCAGGGCGGCGCGCGGCAGTTCGATCATGGTGCCAACCTGATATTCGAGAACGCGCCCGCGCTCGGCGAAGACCTGCGCTGCCGTGCGGTCGACCAGCGCCCGGAGAATTTCCAGCTCGCGCCTGGTCGCCACCAGCGGGATCATCACTTCGGGCACCGGCGCCGCGCCGCTGGCGGCGGCGACATCGCAGGCCGCCTCGAAGATTGCCCGCGCCTGCATTGCGTAGATTTCGGGAAAGGTGATGCCCAGCCGGCAACCGCGATGGCCGAGCATCGGGTTGACCTCGTGCAGCTCGGCGGCGCGGCGCTTCAGCGTGTCCGCGCCGATGCCGGTCGCGTCGGACAATTCGGCAAACTCATCCTCGCTATGCGGCAGGAATTCGTGCAGCGGCGGGTCGAGCAGGCGGATGGTCACCGGCAGGCCGGCCATGATCTCGAAGATCGCCTGGAAATCGGCGCGCTGCTCGGGCAGCAACTTGGCGAGCGCCACCCGGCGGGCCTGCTCATCCTCGGCAAGGATCATCTGCCGCACCGCGGCAATGCGGTTGGCATCGAAGAACATGTGCTCGGTCCGGCACAATCCGATCCCCTCCGCGCCGAACTGCCGCGCCATGCGGCAGTCGGCCGGGGTTTCGGCATTGGCGCGCACTTTCATCCGGCGATGCCCATCGGCCCAGGCCATCAGCACGCCGAAATCGCCGACCAGTTCGGGCTCGATGGTGCGCACCTCGCCCGCCATGATTTGACCGGTGGTGCCATCGAGGGTGATGATGTCGCCTTCGCGCAGTTCGCGCTTGCCGATCCGCAGCGTGCGGCTGGCAAGATCGATGGAGAGGCTGGAGGCACCGGAAACGCAGGGCCGCCCCATGCCGCGCGCGACCACCGCCGCGTGGCTGGTCATGCCGCCGCGCGCGGTGAGAATGCCTTTTGCCGCATGCATTCCGTGAATGTCTTCAGGCGATGTCTCAACTCGCACCAGGATCACCGCCTCGCCGATCGCCGCCTTGCGCTCGGCGGTGTCGGCATCGAGCACGATGGCGCCCGAGGCGGCGCCGGGCGAGGCCGGCAGGCCGGTGCCGAGCACGTCGCGCGGTGCATCGGGATCGAGCGTTGGGTGCAGCAGCTGGTCGAGCGCCATCGGATCGACGCGGCGGATCGCGGTAGCCTCGTCGATCAGCCCCTCGCCCACCATGTCGACCGCCATCTTGAGCGCGGCCTTGGCGGTGCGCTTGCCGCTGCGGGTCTGCAGCATCCACAGCGTGCCG
>JANMCD010000128.1:0-6540 GCA_031360905.1 Novosphingobium sp. | reverse complement strand
GTCTGCACCGTGATCGGCGCATCGCCGCCGACGGGCACGGCGCCGACCATGATCTGGCGGCTCTTGCGGCGCGCGATATCGCGCCAGGGTCTGATCGAGGACATCGCCGCCCTATAGCGGGCTATTGTTACGACACGAAGGAGAACCGCACCGGAAAGCGCATTATCCGCAGAATGCGTATCCCATTACCCGGGATTCCTCGGCTTGACCGGTGCCCGGGCCGGACGTGTGGGCTGGGACGACAGCGGCTCACCAGTCGGCGTTACCAACTGATCGGCGGGAGGCATCGGAGGGGAAGTCCCCTTCGGCGGATTCTGCCGCAGCGATTCGAGCAGTTTTGCTGCCGATTCCCGGCCCCCCAGCCCGAAGGCCAGGGCCCCGGCAACCGCACCGCCGATAACCAGCGCGCTGAATGCCACTTGCACGATTTCGTCACCGACACCCATAAATTGCAGGCCCATGAAGGTGAACATCACGATCCCCGCCCAGCGGACGATCGTTGCGGCGAGACTGGAGCCGCCGCTGCTGGAGACCACGCGCGAGAGCATGTTGGCGATCAGGAAGCCGACGAGGATGACGACGGTGCCAAACACCACGCGCCCGCCAAGCTCGAGGATCTTGTCGAGTATCTCGGTCAATTCGGGGAAACCCAGCATGCGGGTGGCAGCGATCGCCCCGAACAGGGTTATGGCGATCTGGACAACCCGCGCGATCACCGTGCTTGCCTTGATGTCGGGCGGAAGCATGTCGATCTCCGCCACTGCGCGGTCGACGCCCAGGCCGGGAAGCACATCCTTGAGGATCTGCACCACGAAGCGGGAAACCATATAGGCGATGCCGAGCAGGATCGCGGCACCAATAATCCGCGGGATAGCGTCGAATATCAACCGAAGCATGTCGCTGGCCGGCTCTGCAACCGAGCTCAAACCTAGCGCGTCCAAGGCGAGAATGGCGACGGGAATGATGATCAGGATATAGACGATCGCGCCAACAGTCCGGCTGATGGCCGCACCGCCGACACCGGCCTTCACGCCGCCGCGACTGGCCCATTTTTCGACATCCACAGTCTGGATCGCGGTGACGACGAGATCACGAACAATGCGGGCGATGAACAGTCCGACGAAGAAGATCAGCCCTGCGCCGACCACGCGCGGCACGAAGCTCATGACATTATTGAGCAGCGCTTGCACCGGCGCCATGACGCCGCCAAGATCGAACAGCTGCAAGATCGCCAGCGCGCCAAACAGCCAGATCAGCAGCGATACGATCCGCCCCAGCGAATCGCCGATCGTCGGGCCGGTGGACGTTTTGCGCTGAAAAACCGGGATCGCGTGGACCAGCTTGGCGAATGCCCAATGCGCAGCTTTCGCCAGCGCCCAGGTGATGGCGAGAATCGCCACCGCAATGGCAATCCTTTGCAGCCACAGCATGGCGAGATCCTGATCGTACGCATAATTTCCGATTTGCATGACGAGTCTCCGTTGAGGGCCCAACTCGCAGCCCTTGGCGAAGTTCCGCGCATAATCCCCTTGTTCATACTGAACTCAATGCCAGGATCGAATCGCGATCAACAGTACCGGGACTTGAACGAAGGAGGACCGCGCGTCTTGACACGACTTCACGCTCGGCCCAGCCTTACAGAACCTGGCGCAGGGACATTGAGATCGGGGCGCCCGACCCCAGGCGAAACCGGCGCGGCTGCGCTCAATTGCCGCCGCCCGCCCGCAACAGGAGTGAATGACAATGGATATGATTCGCCGCGCGGCCATGCTGGCCGCAACGATCTCGCTTAGCTTTGCCGCGCCTGCCCTCGCTCAAGACGTTCATCCAATGGACGATGGCGATTTCGTCGAGCTATCGGCGATCCAGATCGATGACGGCCACTCGGTCGATTACCTCAACTTTGTGACTGGCACCTGGAGGCGTGGCCAGGATTTTGCCAAGGCTCAGGGCTGGATCAGCAGCTACGAAGTGATGTCGAACGTCTATCGGCGAAAGGACGAGCCGGACATCTATCTCATTGTCCGCTTCCCCCGCCTTGCCGATGCCGCCGAAGAGCAGAAGCGCGATGTTGCCTATCGCGGGTATATGCAGCGCACGATCGCACAGCTCGAAACCGAATCGGGCGACCGCGCCAAATACCGGCATCTCGCCGGCACCATGTTGCTGCGTGAACTGCGCTTCAAGAAGTAGAATTTGCTTAGGCCGGGGGGCGGCTCAGCTGCTCCCCGCAAACTTGTCCGGCTTGCGCTTGCCCATCCGCATGCCGGCTTCGAGCCGGGCGCGCAGCTGGGTGTAATAGGCTTCGAGGAAGGCGCGCTCGTCGGTCGCCTCGGCGGTCCAGCCGATCTTGCGGCAGATCGCCTCACAGACCTGGCGGATCGCCTCGGCGCGGTTCTCGCGCAGCACCCGTTCCAGCGTCTGCAGCTCGTATTCGCCATAGGCGGCCAGCTCCGCCTCGCCGAAGCGGTAAGCGGACACGCGTGCTGGCGCAGCCACCGCCGGGCGGGCGGGGCTCGAGAGCGACATCGCCGCCTCCAGCTTGCGCTTGGGCGCCTCGACCACCCAGCTCCCGGCAATGACATCGCCGGCGCGCAGGCGGTCGCGATTGAAGAAGGGGAACCCCGCGAAAACCAGGAACCAGGCAATCGCCGCCAGGCTCGCCCCCGCCATGTCGCCGCCGTCGCTGGCCGAGGCCAGGAAGACCAACGGCATGAACAGTTCGATGTCGCGCAGCAGATTGCGGGCGATGACCATTTCTGCGGTCAGCCGGCCGCCGTCGCGCGCGGCGATGCGGATGCCGGTGATCCGCTTGCCCGGCGTCGCGCCGCGCGGGCCGAGCTCGAAGAACAGGAAATAGGCGTTGCGGAACAGGAACATCGCCGCGAACCACACCACCACCAGAAACTCCAGCGCATGGCGCAGCGGGCCGGCATTCTCCCCAGCAGCCTGAAGCGTTCCGAACAGATTGGCGGTGCCCCCGGCAATCGCGATCAGCGCCATGGTGGTGCCGATCATCAGCAGGCCGATCAAGATCAGGTCGAGCGTCAGCGCGCCGAGCCTGGTGCCCCGGCTGGCGAGCGTCAGCGGCAGGGCAATGCCTTCCGGGGTGACCATAATGCGTTCACGGCTGCTACTGGCGCGGCTGCTGCCCGGGCGGCGAAGGGGCGGGGCGGCGTTCACCGGCTCGCCGTTCCGTCCAACCGGGGCGGCAGCGCGAAGAAATAGACCAGCCAGAACACCAGCATCGATCCGCCGACGGCAAAGCGCCCGGGGGTGTTGTCAATCAGCTGGCGGGCGAAGCCTTCGAGCATCGCGGCGATGACCAGCATGATGACCACGCCCGCCATGACTTGCGAGGCCCGCCGCCCCGCTTCACTAGCCGCTTGCAACACTGGGCGATCACCGGGAAAGGCCATTGAGCGGCCGATGTGCAGGCCCGAGGCGCCGGACAGCAGGATCGCGAACAACTCGGTCGTACCATGCACCGACAGCCAGCCGGCCAGCTCCAGTGTCAGCCCCTGCCCGTGGTAGAGCCACAGCAGCGCCCCAAGCACCGCGGTATTCTGCACCAGCAGCAGCAGCGTCGGTATGCCGAAGGCAAAGCCAAACGCGAAGGCGAGGATGGAAACCTGCGCATTGTTGCTGAACAGATAGGCGGCGAAGGCCGACATCGGATCCTGGCCGTCATTACCGAACAGCGTATCGAACAACACGGCCCGGCTGGCGCCCGGCACCCGGGCTTCGCCTGGCCCGCCGGGCATCAGCGCGTGGTACCATTCGGCATCGCTCGCCACCAGCAGCCAGCCGACCACGGTGCCGGCAACCATCACTGCCAGTGCAATCAGCAGGTCGAGCCAGATCGCCCGCACCGACGCGCTCAGCCCGCCGCCGAGAAACCGCCTGAGCCAGGCGCCCAGCGAGACGCGCGGGCCGTAAACCAGAAACCAGGCGCGCTGCACCAGGCTTTCGAGATAGGCCAGCGTCGCCGCGTCAAGCGAGGTTTCGCGGGCGACCGACAGGCTGGAGGCGACCGTGCGGTAAAGCACCGGCAGCGCCAGCACATCGTCGTCGGACAGGCCGCGCATCCGTCCTTTTTCCATGCGGCTGACGATGTGTTCGAGCCGCTTCCAGTCACCCTCGCGTTCGAGCCGGAAGCGGTCCGAGCGCAGGGCGGCGGCCTCGATGGCGGATTGCGGGGTCATGAGAATTGCGCGATCACCCGATCGCCCCCGCCCGCTTGATCGCCAGATAGGCGTCGATCAGTCGCGTGCCGATGCGCTCATAGGGTGCCTCGATCACATCGACGCCGATCTGCTGCAACCGCCGGGTCACCAGCGCCCGCTGGCGCAGCAGCGAATCGGCCGTCACCGCCATTGCCAGCGCCTGCATGTCGTCCGGGCCGGCGGTGGCGATCGACTCCAGCTCGGCGTCGGCCAGGGTGACGAACAGCACCAGATGGCTCGCCACCAGCCGGCCGATGCTCTCGATCATCAACTCGGCGCTGGTCGGGTCGGTGAAGTCGCTGAACACGACGATCAGCGAGCGCCGCTGCAGCCGGCCGGCGAGGCTGGCCAGCGCGAGGGTGAAATTGGGCTCCTGGGCATGATAGTCGAGCCGCGCCGCCTCGCTCCGCAGCCGGCGGAAATCGCGAGTGCCGGAAACGAACGGGGTCATCACCTCGGGCCTGGCGGCAAAGCCGTAGAGCGCCACCCGGTCGCCGCTCTTGAGCGCGACATAGGCCATCGTCAGCGCCGCCGACACCGCCCGGTCGATGCGCGGCACGCCGGCGACCGGCTCGCACATGGTCTGCCCGCAATCGAAAGCGAAGACGATCTGGTTGTTGCGCTCGGTCTCATATTCCTTGGCGTAGAGATGGGTGTGGCGGGCGGAGCTTTTCCAGTCGATCCGGCGGCGGTCCATGCCGGGCTGGTATTCGCTCAAGGCCTCGAACTGGGTGCCCTCGCCGCGGATGCGCCGGGCGATGAGGCCGACTTGCGCGTCGCGCAGGAAGGTCTGCAAGGCGGGCGAGCGGACTGCGGCGATGTTAGGCGACACCCGCACCGCTTGCCCGACCGGGCGTGTCACCAGCCGCGCGCCGAGGCCGAGCGGGCCGCTCCAGCGCAGCCACAGCGTCTCGATTTGGCCGGTGCCGCGCCGGCTCGGGCTGATGCCTGCGCCACCCTGCCAGCTTGCCGAGGCGGGATCGTGCCGCAGCGCGAATTCACAGCGCCCGCCGGGAGCAAGGCGCGGATCCAGCGCCAAGGCCGCGGTGACAGACCCGGGTGAGCCGCCGGCGATGTCCGCCAGCACCGAGATATGCCCGGTCGCGCCAACCTCGATATCCGCCGCCGCGATCACCCGCACCTCCTCGAGCCGGCCCGCGGCAAAGCCATCGAGCAGGACCACCAGAAGCAGCGCGGCACCGAACGCCGGGGCGGCGATCCAGGCGGCAGGCGCCACAGCGGCAAGCAACAGCGCGACGGGCGCGGCGAGGGCGATCAGGATCGCGGCGCGGGTGGTGGGTATGATGCGGGTCACCTAAATCCTCCCCCTCACCGCGGTGCCTCGGTCTGTTCGACCAGATCGGCCACCAGCGCTTCCACCTGCCGACCCTCGATCTCCGCTGCCGGGCTGAGCAGCAGCCGGTGGCGCAGCACCGAGGTCGCCAGCGCCTTGACGTCGTCGGGCACGACATAATCGCGCCCGTCGAGCGCGGCGCGGGCGCGGGCGGCGCTGGCGAGGAGGACGGCGGCACGGGGACTGGCGCCGCAGGAAAGCTCCATGCTCTCCCGCGTCGCGCGCACCAGCCGCACGACATAGTCGGTCACCGCGTCGGCCAGCTTCACCTGCTTGACCGCGCGGGCGGCGGCATCGAGCCGGTCTGCGTCGGCAACCGCGGCGATACCGAACTGGGCGGCGCGCGGCGGGCCGCTCGCTTCGCCAAAGCGGGCGACGATGCGGGTTTCTTCCTCCAGGCTGGGATAGGGCACCAGCAGCTTGAACAGGAAGCGGTCGAGCTGCGCTTCGGGCAGCGGATAGACGCCCTGGCTCTCGATCGCGTTCTGCGTCGCCACCACCATGAAGTGCGCGGGCAACTGGTGCACCGCGCCATCGAGCGTGACGCGGCGCTCCTGCATTGCCTCAAGCAGCGCCGCCTGGGTCTTGGGCGGGGTGCGGTTGATTTCGTCAGCGAGCAGCAGGTCGCAGAAGATCGGCCCGCGCGTCAAAGTGAACTGGCTGGTCTGGAAGTTGAACAGGTTGGAGCCGAGGATGTCGCCCGGCATCAAGTCCGGGGTGAACTGGATGCGCCCGAAATCGAGTCCGAGGCTGGCGGCGAAACATTGTGCGAGGAAGGTCTTGGCGGTGCCCGGCGGTCCTTCGAGCAGCACATGGCCCTGGGCAAGCAGCGCGACCAGCAGATGCTCGACGATATCGGCCTGGCCTACAATCGCCTTGGCGATCTCGCCCCGGATCGCACCGGCGAGGGTGCCGACCTCGGCAAGGCTTGTTGTCTGGAGTTCGCTCATGCCTGCAATG
>JANMCD010000127.1:0-14734 GCA_031360905.1 Novosphingobium sp. | reverse complement strand
GTGATCTTGGGGACGGTTGCCTCGGCATAAGCGAACAGCAGTTTGGCGCCGTGTTTGATGATCCCGCCCAGTTCCTGCGCTGAGCCGGGAAGGAAGCCGGGAACATCGACGAACGTGATGAGCGGAATGTTGAAGGCATCGCAGAAGCGCACAAAGCGCGCCGCTTTCTTGGATGCGTTGATATCGAGCACCCCGGCCAGCACCGTCGGCTGATTGGCGACGATACCGATCGTGCGGCCCTCGATCCGGCCGAAGCCGCAAAGGATATTGCCGGCGTGCTTGGGCTGGATTTCGAAGAATTCGGCCTCGTCGACGATCTTGCGGATCACCTCGTGCATGTCATAGGGCTGGTTGGCACTGGCCGGGATCAGCGTGTCGAGGCTGTCGTCCCTGCGGTCCCAGGGATCGGCGGACGGGCGCTCGGGAACTTCTTCCTTGTTCGACAGCGGCAGGAAATCGAAGAATTCGCGCGCCGTCAGCAGCGCCTCAATGTCGTCTTCGAGCGCCAGATCGGCGACCGAGGTCTTGGTCGTATGGGTGATCGCGCCACCCAGCTCCTCTTGCGTGACGATCTCGTTGGTGACCGTCTTGACCACGTCCGGACCGGTGACGAACATGTAGCTGCTGTCTTTGACCATGAAGATGAAGTCGGTGATCGCCGGCGAATAAACCGCGCCGCCGGCGCAGGGTCCCATGATCATGCTAAGCTGGGGAATGACGCCGGAGGCCAGGACATTACGCTGGAACACCTCGGCATAGCCGCCAAGTGCCGCGACGCCTTCCTGGATGCGCGCGCCGCCGGAATCGTTCATGCCGATCACGGGGGCACCGACCTTCATCGCGGAATCGAGCACTTTGCAGATCTTCTGCGCATGGCGCTCCGACAGCGAACCACCGAAAACGGTGAAGTCCTGGCTGTAGACAAAGACCAGCCGGCCGTTGATCGTGCCCGAGCCGGTGACCACGCCATCGCCGGGGATGATCTTTTCCTGCATGCCGAACTCAACACAATTGTGTTCGACATACATGTCGGTTTCTTCAAAGCTGCCCTCGTCGAGCAGCACATCCAGCCGCTCGCGCGCGGTGAGCTTTCCCCTGGCGTGCTGCGTGTCGATCCGCGACTGCCCGCCGCCCAGCTTGGCCGCGTCGCGGCGACGTTCCATTTCGGCAATATTGGCTGACATGCTCACGCCCCTTGTAAACAGCGCGCGACTAGGCCCGGCAGCGGCCCAGCGTCAATAGGCTCAATTCGGCGGTCCGGAAGCGATTGTGGAAGGAACTACCGCATCAGCACCAGCTCTTCCGCCATTGAGGGGTGCAGCGCCACCGTTGCGTCGAAGTCCGCCTTGGTCAACCCCGCCTTCACCGCGATCGCCGCTGCCTGCAGGATTTCCGGCGCATCCGGGCCGATCATATGGACGCCGAGCATGCGATCGCTCGCGGCGTCGACTACCAGCTTGTAGAGCCCGCGCTCCACCCGCTCGGAGAACATGTTCTTCATCGGGCGGAAATCGGCAGTGAACACCTTGATCTCGCGGAACTGCCCGCGCGCTTCCGCCTCGGTCAGCCCGACCCCGGCCAGCGGCGGTTGCGAGAACACCGCCGAGGGGATGGTGGTATGATCGACTGTCGTCGGCCGGTCGCCGAACACCGTATCGGCGAAGGCCTGACCTTCACGAATGGCGACCGGGGTGAGTTGCACCCGGTCGGTCACATCGCCCACCGCATGGATGCTGGGGCAAACGGTGCGGCTGTATTCATCGACCGGGATCTCGCCATTGGCGCCAAGCGAGACCCCCGCGCTGTCGAGCCCAAGACCAGCGGTGTTCGGCCGCCGGCCGGTGGCAATCAGCACAACGTCGGCGATTGCCGGATCGTGGCCCTCGGTGGTGACGCAAAATGCGCCATCGTCCTGCTTCTCTACCCGCTCGATCGGACTGTTGAAGCGGTAATCGATCCCGCGCGACATGGTGATCTGCAATAGCCGGTCGCGCAACGCCTCTTCGTAGCCGCGCAGGATCTGATCGCTGCGGTTGACCACGGTCACGCGGCAGCCGAGCGCGTTGAAGATGCCGGCAAACTCCATGGCGATGTAGCCCGCCCCCTGGATCAATACCCGGCGCGGCAATGCGGGCAAGTGAAACACCTCGTTGGAGGTGATGCAATGCTCGCTGCCGGGGAACGCGGGCATCACCGGCCAGGAGCCGACCGCGACCAGGATGTGCCCGGCGGTAATCTCGCGCCCGCCGGCAAGCCGCAGCGAATTCGGGCCGGTGACCACCGCCCGCTCGTGGAAATGCGCTACCTGGTTGTTGTCCAGGGTCGCCGTATAGGCCTTCTCGAGCCGATCGACATCGCGCGCAACGAAATCGCGTAAGGCGCCCCAGTCGAACGTCATCTCTCCCAGCTTCCAGCCGAAACCCGCCGCGTGGCTCAGTTCCTCAGCGAACTGCGAGCCATAAACCAGCAGCTTCTTGGGCACGCAGCCCCGAATAACGCAGGTGCCGCCGATCCGGTACTCTTCGGCGACGGCGACACGCGCGCCGTGCGCCGCCGCCACCCGGCTGGCACGCACGCCGCCCGAACCGGCACCGATGACGAATAGGTCGTAGTCGAATTTGGCCATGGCTCAGCCTATGGCCAGACGATGCTGCTTTGCCAATCGGATTTGATGGCAGGAGTAAGTGGGAACCCGCTATTTTCGTTTTGCATCGGGATGGAGCCCCGTGAAACCAAGTGCGGGCCGATTGGTTGAGCGAGGAGCAAATGCGCGAAGGACTTAAGCATGGCAGAGCAAGCACCGGTGCGGGATATCAGACATGACGCGCTGGCAGTATTCCTGGGCGATTGGAAGGCTGACGGCACCTCATACGGCGGCACGGACCAATCTGGCGACCCGAAGGCGAACGGCGTTCCGTGGACGAGCACGCATACCGGACGCTGGCACACCGGCGATTTTTTCCTACTGCAAGACGAACGGGCAAAACTGGACAGGGCTGCGGTGTTCGACACTCTCAGCATCATGGGAGTCGATCCAGACACCGGTGAGTATTTTGTTCGCAGCTTCGAAAACCACGGCTTCTATCGCCACTACGATCTCACTTGTGATGGGAACAGATGGTTGCTGGCTGGTGCGACCGAACAAGCCATGATCGAGTTTCGCGACGAAAACCGGACCCAAGTCATTAGCTGGGAGTGGAAACCTGGCGAAATCTGGCTGCCGCTTTGCGATCGGATCGCAGTCCGGACCGACTGATGCGTTGCACCGCCAAGTTCCCTCCCGCTTGCGAAAGGGAAGATTAGAAGTGCTCGAACCGCAGGTGCCCGATCAATTTCAGCTCCGCGCCGCCGGTATCCCGAGGATGGTTCTCGCCATCGAGAACTGGCACATCGCCGAAATCGAACGGGCTCACCCCGTCGAGAACCGCGACATTCACGGCATAAAGCCCCGGATCGATGCGGCGCTGGTGAAACAGGTGGATGCCGCAGCGCGAGCAGAATTGGTGCTTCGCCGTCATGGTGTGGAACTGATAGGTGGAGAGCAGTTCCTCGCCCTCGGTAATTTCGATGCTGCCGAGGCTGGCCAAGGCCATCACCGCGCCCTTCATCCGGCACATCGAGCAGTTGCAGCGCGCCACCCGGCGCAAGCCGTCTTGCAGCCGGACACGGAACTTCACAGCGCCGCAATGGCACTGGCCGGTGGTTTCCTCGATATCCCGATTGATCGTCATGGGCTGATCCCCGCTGCGGCCAGCAAGGCCTCGGTCGAAGGATCGAAGCGTGCACTCCCGCTCTCGATCTGCCTGGCGATGTCCTTGCCCAGCTCGACCCCGAACTGATCGAACGGGTTGATCCCCATCAGCACGGCATTGGCGAAGGTGCGGTGTTCGTGGAAGGCGATCAGCGCGCCGAAGCTGGCCGGATTGAGCTCATCGAGCAGCATCGTCGCCGAGGGCCGGTCGCCGGGATAGGCGCGGGCGGGATCGACGCTGGTCCGGCCGGCCATCAGCGCGGCACCCTGCGCAAAGCAGTTCATCAGCAGGATGCAGTGATGCGCGGGGTCCAGCGCATCGCCCGGCGCGATCGCGGCGATGAAATCGACCGGCGCCAGATGGGTGCCCTGATGAAGAAGCTGGAACATCGCATGCTGTGCGTCGGTGCCGGTGCCGCCCCAGGTAATCGGCGCGGTCGGGCCGGAGACCGGCGCGCCATCCGCAGTGACCGACTTGCCGTTGGATTCCATTTCCAGCTGCTGGAGGTAGGAAGGCAGCAACCGAAGGCGCTCGTCATAGACGAAACAGGCGCGGGTCTCGCAGCCGCGCAGGCGCGTGTAATAGAGATCGGCGAAGGCGGCGCGCAGCGGCAGATTGTCCGCCGGCTCGCTGTCGAGGAAGTGGCGGTCCATCGCCGCCGCGCCGTCGAGCATTTCGGCGAACCCGTCCCAGCCGAGCGCCAGCGCCACCGGAAAACCGATCGACGACCACAGCGAGTAGCGCCCGCCAACCGTCTCCTGGAAGGGCAGCACGCGGGTCTCGTCCACCCCCCATTCGACCGCCTTCTCGGGGTAAGCGGTCAGCGCCACCACGCGCCCGTAAGGATCGGCCTCGCCGTTCTCGCCCAGCCAGGCGAGCGCGCTGGCGGCGTTGGTCATGGTCTCGATGGTGCTGAAGGTCTTGGAGGCGATGGCGATCACAGTGCGCGCGGGATCGCAGCGGGCGAAGGCGGCCTCCAGCGCGCAGCCATCGATGTTCGAGACGACATGGACATCGACCAGCGCGCCGTCGCGCCCAAGAGCGTCAATCGCCAGCGCCGGTCCCAGCGCCGAGCCGCCGATGCCGATGTGGATCAGGTGCCGCACTTCGCCCAGCGCCCCGCCGTGGATCGCCTCGACCAGCGAGCGCATCCGGGCCTGCAGAGCGCCCGCTTCCTCGACACTGGTATCACGCCCGATCCCGCGCTGGGCGGTGTGTTCGGCGGCGCGGCGTTCGCTCGGATTGACGATCTCGCCGTCGAACAGGGCATCGCGCTTTGCGGCGAAACCCGCCGCCTCGGCCAGCGCGAAGAATGCGTCGAGATGGGCTGGATCAAGATGCGTCTTCGACCAGTCGAACAAAATCCCGCCGCCGGGAAGCTCAAGCCGCTGCGCCAGCCGTCCAGCGCGCTCCGCATCGCCGGCGAACAATTCGGCCAGCTTCGGCCGGGGCAACGAGCCGAGCTTTTCCCACGCTTGTGTCAAATCGCCCATTCCATCGCCCCTATCTGCGCCGCATGATCTATGCATGCTGCATTTGCGAAAACCAAGGCGATAGACGCGCCGCCGGCATCGCGGTTCCCTTGGCACGAGCTTGGTTGGATGCGAACGGACTTGACGCGCGGGCCGGCGACCAACATGGGACACGGCGATGCCCGACACCCTTCCCGCCGCGCCCGACGAAGTTTTATCCCACCCGGCCAAACCAGCCAAGAAGGAGGATAGTTTCTTCGTCTTCCTGATCAAGCTGGTGCTGATTGTCGCGGTGTTCCGCAGCTTCATTTTCTCCCCGTTCAACATCCCGAGCGAATCGATGTTGCCGCGGCTGCAGAACGGCGACTATCTGCTCGCCGCCAAATGGCCCTATGGCTTCTCCTCCTATTCGCTGCCGTTCAGTCTGCCGCTGATCCCGGGCCGGATTTTCGCGGGTCAGCCGGAACGGGGCGACATCGTCATCGTCAAAGCGCCGCCGGACAACGATATTGATTACATCAAGCGGGTGATCGGCCTCCCGGGCGATCAAATACAGATGATCGGCGGCCAGCTGTATCTCAACGGTCAGCCGGTGCCGAAGCAGAAGATCGCTGACTTCGAGCTTCCCGTCTCGCCCAACAGCAATTGCTACGTCCCGGAATTTCAGGCCGCCACGCCGGATGGCAAGCAGGTCTGCCGCTATCCGCGCTACCGCGAAACCCTGCCCGGCGGGCGCAGTTATGAAGTGCTCGATCTCGGCGAGACCCCGCAGGACGATACTCCGCCCATCGTCGTTCCCGAAGCCAGCCTGTTCCTGATGGGCGACAACCGTGACAATTCGATGGACAGCCGCTTCCCCGCCGTTGCCGGCCAGGGCATCGGGATCGTGCCGCAGGCGAATTTGATCGGCCGTGCAAAGATAATGATGTTCTCGACCGACGGCTCGTCGTCCTGGCTTAAGCCCTGGACCTGGTTCACCGCCGCGCGGTGGAACCGGATCGGCGGCACGTTCTGAAGGTGATGTTCGAGGCGGACACCCACGCCTTCCTCACTCGCATCGCCGGGCGGACATCGGCCGACGAGAGCCTTTGGCTGGAAGCGCTTACCCACGGCAGCACTGGGCAGACGCGCAATTACGAGCGGCTCGAATTCCTTGGCGACCGGGTGCTCGGGCTGGCCGTCGCCGAATGGCTGCATGACCTTGGTACGGGCGATGAGGGCAAGCTTTCCCAGCGGCTCAACGCGCTGGTGAGCCGGACGATGTGCGCCAGCATCGCCCGGGACATCGGACTTGGCCCCCATATGCGGCTCGGCAAGCAGGCACGCGACGACGGCGCCCAGGACAGCGACAATATTCTTGGCGACGTCATGGAAGCGCTGATCGGCGCCTGTTTCGTCGCTCACGGCTACGAGGCGGCGCGCGCCATGGTGCGCGGGCTTTGGTCCGATGCGGTCACCGGCTTGGCCGGCAGCGTCAAACATCCCAAATCGGCGCTGCAGGAATGGGCGGCAACAAACAAACGCAAGACGCCGCAATACCGCGTGCACGACCGCTCCGGGCCCGATCATGCCGCGCATTTCACTGTCGCGGTCTGCGTCAATGGTGTCGGCGAAGCGGAGGGCTCGGGCAACAGCAAGCAGGATGCCGAAACCGCCGCTGCGGCGGCCTTTCTGGAGCGATTCGCATGAGTGAAGCCGCCTCCACCGACCGCTGCGGCGTGGTCGCCGTGATCGGCGCGCCGAATGCCGGCAAGTCGACTCTGGTCAACGCGCTGGTCGGCCAGAAGGTCGCCATTGTCAGCGCCAAGAAGCAAACCACCCGCGCGCGGCTGATGGGGATCGCGATCGCCGAAGCCGAGGGGGTCCGAACGCAGATCATCCTCGCCGACACACCCGGCATCTTCAGCCCCAAGCGCCGGCTCGACCGCGCCATGGTCGCCGCCGCGTGGGAAGGCGCGCATGCGGCCGATGCTATCGTGCTGGTCGTCGATGCGCGCAAGAAGCGCCGCGACGATCTCGAGCCGATCCTCGAATCGCTCGTGACCCGGCCCGAACGCAAGCTGCTGGTGCTCAATAAGGTCGATGCCTGCGCCAAGGAGCCCCTGCTGGTCGCCGCGCAGGAGCTGACCCAGCAGGCCGGCTTCGACGAGGTGTTTTTCGTCTCGGCGCTGACCGGCGACGGCGTGGCGCAGCTCAAGGCGCGGCTGGCGGAGCTCATGCCCGAGGGCCCGTGGCATTATCCGGAAGATCAGGTCTCCGACGCCAGCGAACGCCTGCTCGCCTGCGAGATCACCCGCGAACAGCTCTACCGCCAGCTGCACGACGAGCTGCCCTATGACAGCCTGGTGCGGCCCGAAAGCTACGCCGCCCGCAAGGACGGCTCGCTCGAAATCCACCAGCAGATCGTCATCGCCCGCGATAGTCAGATGAGCATCGTGCTGGGCAAGGGCGGCGCGCGGATCAAGGCGATCGGCGAGGCGGCGCGCAAGGAGCTGGCCGAATTGCTGGGGGTAAAGGTCCACCTGTTCCTGCATGTGCGGGTGGAGGAAGACTGGGCGGAAACGCGTGAATTCTACGACGAAATCGGGCTGAATTGGGTGCGTTAGGTGGGCCGAATTCACCCCTCTTCCGCTTGCCCCCTGCCGCTTCTCGCGGCATAGGCTGCGCCCGAGACCCCCCGCCCCTGATCTCCCGTGAAAGGCCCCGTAATGAAGGCCCGTATCTCATGAAAGTTCACATATCCGTCAGCCTCAAGCCCGGCGTGCTCGACCCGCAAGGCCGCGCCATCCAGCATTCGCTGGAGGGACTGGGCTTTACAGGGGTGAAAAACGTGCGCGCCGGCAAGTTGATCGAGCTGGAAGTGGATCCCGACGTCACCGATGCGGCACTCGATGAAATGTGCCGCAAGCTGCTCGCCAACATGGTGATCGAGAACTACCGGATCGAGCGGGTGGACCCCGAGGCCCGGGCATGAGCGCGTTTCGCTCCGCCGTAATTACCTTCCCTGGCTCGAACTGCGACCGGGACATGGCCGATGCGCTGGAGAAAGTTTCCGGCGCTACCCCCTTCCGCGTCTGGCACGGCGATGCCGAATTGCCCTCCGGCCTCGATTTCATCGCCCTGCCCGGCGGCTTTTCCTACGGCGACTATCTGCGCTCGGGGGCGATGGCGGCGCGCTCGCCAATCATGCGCGCGGTGGTCGATGCCGCCACCCGCGGCGTGCCCGTGCTGGGCGTGTGCAACGGCTTTCAGGTGCTGACCGAGGCGGGGCTGCTGCCCGGCGCACTAATGCGCAATGCCGGCATCCGCTTCGTCTGCCGAGAAGTGGCGCTGACGGTCGACAACAGCCAGTCACTGTTCACTGCCGGCTATACCAGCGGCCAGCGGATCACCCTCCCCGTCGCCCATCACGACGGAAATTATTTTGCCGACGAGGCCACGCTCGACCGGCTTGAGGCGGCAGGCCGGATTGCGCTGCGCTATGCCGAACCGGTCAACGGCTCGGCTCGCGGGATCGCCGGCGTGCTCAATGCAGCCGGCAACGTGCTGGGCATGATGCCGCACCCCGAACGGGTAATCGAAGCGGCCCATGGCGGCACCGATGGTCGCGCGCTGTTCGAAAGTGCCGTGAAAGGGCTGGCGCGGGCCTGAAGGCTCCGCCCGATCAGGCCCTGATCGCCATTGGCGTCAGCGCCGGATTGGGTCGCCGTTGCTGCCGGAACAGCGTTTCGGTATCGAACGCAGACATGGGTCGACCGAAATAATAGCCTTGAATTCTCTTGCAGCCAAGTTCCCGCACGATCGCCAGTTCCGCCTCGTTCTCCACGCCTTCGGCGGTGGTCGACATTTCCAGGCTGTTAGCCATGGCGACGACCGCGCGGATGATCGCCAGGCTCTCCGGGCTCCCCACCGCTGCACCCTGGACGAAGCTGCGGTCCACCTTGATCGTCGAGAATCGCAGATTTCGAATGTAGCCAAGCGAAGAATATCCGGTGCCGAAGTCATCAAGCGCAACGCTGCAACCAAGCGCCATGACCTGTTCAAGTGCCGTGCGGGCCAGGCCCGCTTCGCGCACGAAGACGCTTTCCGTGACTTCGATTTCCAGCCGGCTCGCCGGTAGCCCGCTGGTCGATAGGGCTGAAACGATACTGGGGATGAAATTGGGATCGAGCAGCTGCTCGCCCGACACGTTGGCGGCAACCTTGATCGGATGCGGCCATTTCATCGCCTGACGACATGACTCTTGCAGCACCCATTCGCCAATCGGGACGATCAACCGTGTGTCTTCCGCCAGCGGAATGAATTTCGCCGGGCTGACCAGGCCGTGGTCTTCGCTGTTCCACCGGATCAGTGCCTCGAAGCTGACAAGTTTCTCGCTCACCGCATCGACCACCGGCTGGTAGTTCAGAATGAATTCGTCACGCTCAAGCGCCCGGCGAAGCGAGAACTCCAGCTTGCGCCGCTCCTCGGCTTGCGCATGGAGCGCCGGCTCATAGGTGGAATGAACGCCGCCGCCTTCGTCCTTCGAACGATAGAGGGCAAGGTCGGCATTCCGCATCAATGTTTCGACAGTCGCCCCGTCGCGCGGACCAATCGCCGAGCCGACACTGGCGCCGACGTAGAGCGTATGGTGATCGACCTGATACGGTTCCGAGAGACAATCGATCACACGCTGCGCAACATCCTGGACCCTGTCGAGATCGGAGGCGTCGCGGATGACGACAGCAAATTCATCGCCGCCGAGCCGCCCGCAGATTTCGTTCTCGGTGATTTGATCTTTCAGCCGCTGTGACACGCGGGCAAGAAGCTTGTCGCCGACGAGATGGCCCAGCGTATCGTTGACCGCCTTGAAGCGGTCGAGGTCGATCATCAAGAAGGCGCAGCGTGTCCGCCATTTCTCGGCGTAGCTCATTGCCTCGCCCAGCCCTTCGGTCAGCATCGTCCGGTTCGGCAGGCCGGTCAGCGTATCGTAGCGGGCAAGATAAGCGATCTTTTCCGAGCTTTCGCGCTGCTCGGTGACATCCGATCCGACCCCGCGAAAACCGTCGAACGCACCGTTATCGTCGAGTTTAGGCGTGCCCGAAAGTTCCCACCAGCGCTGTGCGCCATTGATCGTGACGCAAACCAGCAGATTGGAAAAGCTTTCGCGGCGCTTGAGACGTTCGGCCAGGTCGTGCAGGCTAGCCGGAAGCGGGTCATGATCCCACGATTCGCCGGCGATCACCTTGACAAAGGACTTGCCGTCGATCGCAGCCGAATCCCGCCCCATGGCATAAGCGAACCGGGGCGAAACCGACCGTATCCGGCGAGACGTATCGGTTTGCCACAGCCAGTCGGCTTCGCCCTCCTCGAACTCGCGCAGCAGCAGCGACACCACCTCGTTCTTCTCGGTCATGCCCGCCTGGGCAACGCTGGCTACCAGAAAATTGCGCGCCGCCTCGATCGTGCCGGCCATCACCGTGGCGCAGAAGGCAAGACAGATCGCCGCCATATTGTTCGACCCCATCCACGCGAAGTTCGCCAGCGCTGAGCCGCCGACAATGCCGGTGAACAGAACTGTGCTGATCGGCACGGCGGGCAGAACGATCGCGGACGCGGTCATCAGCATCGCCAGCACCGACCATAATTCGAGCCTGGCCACGGCATCCAGCTGGGGGCTGGCGATTGCCAGCGGCACGACCCAAAGCAGGGCGTTGACAATGGCATTGACGACGTGCCGTTTGACTTCGTCGCGGCTCATATTCCGGCGGTCGGCATCGGCGACCATCCGGTCGCAATGCGCTGCATGCAACATCGTGCCCGCCAGCGCCGCCAGCCAGGCCGCCAGCAGAAAAACGTTCAGTTTGCCGGCGAGCAACGCCACCGTTGCCACGGCCGCAGTCGCATGGACGAATATGCGCACGGTCGAAGCCTTGGCGAGGCCGGAATACTGCAGTCCCCGCAGCCGGACCCAATCGCCCTCCGCCGGGGTGGTCAGTCCCAGAACCGCGAGCGCTGGCAGGTGGTCCGGCAGGAGTGTGGGCGGCGTTCGGGTCTGTTTCACCCGGCCGCTTTATCGCAGCGGAGGTTATCAGCCCGTAAACTCGAAGCGCGAATTACGATGGTTCGTGAGAATCATTCGACCGTGACGCTTTTCGCCAAATTGCGAGGCTGATCGACATCGGTACCCTTCAGGCAGGCGACATGGTAGGCCAGCAGCTGCACCGGCACGGCATAGACCAGCGGCGCAATCAGCGGATGGACCTTTGGCATCGCAATCGTCGCGATGCAGCCCTCGCCCGCCTCAGCGAGCCCTTCCTCGTCCGAAATCAGCACGATCTTGCCGCCGCGTGCGCGCACCTCCTGCATATTGCTGACAGTCTTTTCGAACAGCGGACCCGACGGCGCCAGGACAATCACCGGCACCGCCTCGTCGATCAGCGCGATGGGGCCGTGTTTCATTTCGCCGGCAGCATAGCCTTCCGCGTGAATATAGCTGATTTCCTTGAGCTTGAGCGCTCCTTCCAGCGCCAGCGGGTAATCCGGCCCGCGGCCGAGGTAGAGCACGTCGCGGGCCGGCGCGATGAGGTGGGCCATGCCGGCGATATCGCTGTCATGCGCCAAGGCGGCGTTGAGCATTGCCGGCGCCTCGAGCAGATGCGCGACCACTTCGCATTCCTCGGCCCGGTCCATCCGCCCGCGCTTGACAGCCAGATGCGCGGCGAGCGCGGCCAGCACCGCCAGCTGGCAGCTGAACGCCTTGGTCGAGGCGACGCCGATCTCGGGCCCGGCATGGGTCGGCAGCAGCAGATCGGCTTCGCGCGCCATCGAGCTGGTCGGGACATTGACCACCACCGCGATGGTCTGGCCATGCGCCTTGCAGTGCCGCAGCGCCGCCAGCGTATCGGCGGTCTCGCCCGATTGCGAGATGAACAATGCCAACCCGCCGGGCTCCAGCACCGGATCGCGGTAACGGAACTCGCTCGCCACATCGATATCGACCGGCAGGCGGGCGAACTGCTCGAACCAGTATTTCGCCACCATTCCGGCATAATAGGACGTGCCGCAGGCGACAATGGTCACCCGGTTGATTGCCGAGAGATCGAAATCGAACTGGGGCAGCGCGATCGACTGGTCGAGCTGGCGGATGTAGCTGCGCAAGGTCTGGGCGACGACGGTCGGCTGCTCGAAAATCTCCTTCTGCATGAAGTGGCGGTAATTGCCCTTCTCGATCGCCACCGCCGAAGCGCCGGAGGTGGTGACCGCCCGCGTCACCTCCTGGTTGTCCTTATCGAAAATTTGCGCGCCGGCAGCGGTGACGATCACCCAGTCGCCTTCCTCGAGATAGGAAATCCGCTGGGTCAGCGGCGCCAGCGCCAGCGCGTCCGAGCCGAGAAAGGTCTCCCCCTCGCCGTAGCCGACCACCAGCGGCGAGCCGAGCCGCGCGCCGATCAGCATGTCGGGATACTGGCGGAAGGCGATGGCCAGCGCGAAGGCGCCGCGCAGCTGCGGCAGCGCCGCCTTCACCGCATCCGCCGGAGCGACCCCCGCTTCGACCTGTTCGGAAATCAGGTGGGCGATCACCTCGGTATCGGTATCGCTTTCGAAGATGCGGCCCCGCGCGGTAAGCTCGCCGCGCAACTGGCGGAAGTTCTCGATGATGCCGTTGTGGACCAGCGCCAGCTCGGCCGTGGCATGCGGATGGGCGTTGGCCGCGGTCGGCGCGCCGTGGGTCGCCCAGCGGGTGTGGGCGATACCGGTGGCACCGGGCGCGGGGTTGACCGCCAGCTCATCAATCAAATGGATCAGCTTGCCCGGCGCGCGGCGGCGGACCAGCTCGCCGCCGGTGACGGTGCAAACGCCCGCGCTGTCATAGCCGCGATATTCCATCCGCCTGAGGCCGTCGACCAGCCGGTCCGCGACGTCAGCCTTGCCGACAATGCCGATGATGCCACACATGGTGCGGTTTTGCCTTTGCTAGAGGGTGTAGGGGATCCGGATGCCGGGCATCCCTGCCGGAAAATCCTTGGTATTTCGTGTAATGAGGATAGCCCCGTTCACCTGCGCGGTCGCGAGGATGAAGGCGTCGAGGAGTTTCATTCTGGTCCGATGCCTGATTTCGGCAGCGGCCATGGCGATGCGGCCGTCGAGTTCGACGATTTCGAATGGTGCGATAATCTGTTGAACTCGGTCGCGATATTCAACCGACTCCCCGGCCAACACTTCGGTCCACACGACCCGGCTGATACGATGGCCGGAATAGCGCAGCATTTCAGCCCTCGCAGGCGGTCGCCGCTTGAGCCAGTCGATAACGATGTTGGTGTCGAAAAACGGATCGGACACGCGGGTCAGATTTCTTCGTAGGGGGTGCGATCTTCGCGGATGGCAAGCTGATATTCCAGCCCATCCGGAATATCGTCACGATCCGCCCAAAGGCCATAGCCGCGCTCGATCCACTCCTTGTTGTCAGAGTTCTGGACGAGATACAGCTTCACCGCATCGCGGATGGTCGCCGCACGCGAGCGCTTTTCCTTTGCCGCGAGGGCATCGAGCTTTTCGACGTCTTCGTCAGGGATGTCGGTGAGGATGCGCATCGTGATATCTTGATATCATATCATGATATCAGGTCAAGCCCTACAGCAACACCGCCTGCTTGTCAGCGTCACCGACCGCCGCCGCCGACTTCACCGCGTCGGTCCGCGCCATCGGCAGGTCGAGGCGGCGATTGTGGGGGGCGAAGAGTTCGGCGACGGTGACCACTTGCAGCCGGTCGTCCTCGCGGTCGAGCATCGGGTGCTTGTACTTGCCCGCCGCCGCAATCTCGTCACGCATTGGTTTGGTCGGCAGCGAGGTGCAGATGAGGAAGCCGAACTCGGCCTTTTCGCGCTGCCGGTCGGAATTGAGCGTGGCAAGGTCGGCGCGGTTGCCGGGGCGCGACTTGACCTGGAAGATCGCCTTGCCGTTGGTGTCCTTGTCGATGAGGAAATAGGCGATGCCGTCGATGCCGCCGTCGGCGCCTTTCTTCTCGTTGATCCGCGCCTGGTTCTTCGAGAAGGTGAGCACCGCCCATTTCTCGAATTCCTTGCGGGTCTTGTCGTCCTTGCGGTTGGCCAGTGCGGTTGCACTTTCGAGATCGCGCGGCACGCCGTCGAGCTTGATGCTCGCCTCGATTGCGGGCCAGTCGGCGGAATGGCGATCCTCGAGCCGCTTGAGGATCAGCGCAATCGACTGATAGGTGATGTCGATGCCGATCCACCGCCGCCCCAGCCGCTGCGCCACCGCGACGGTGGTGCCGCAGCCGCAATAGGCGTCGAGGATGGTGTCGCCCTCGTTCGAGGAGGCTTTGATGATGCGTTCGAGCAGGGCCTCGGGTTTTTGCGTGGGGTAGCCGAGGCGCTCGGCGGCTTGGGAGGATATGGGCTGAATATCGTCGAATATGACTTGACGTGAACTCCCCACCATATCGGTCACATATTGCTTGAACGACGGCACCCCGCCGTCTTTAGCGGGCCAGACTATCCTCTTCATTTC
>JANMCD010000111.1:0-28203 GCA_031360905.1 Novosphingobium sp. | reverse complement strand
GCGATTGTTTCGCTTGGCGCCGGTGCGGCGGCACTCGGCCATCCCCTCAACGCAGCGGCCTGGCTGGCGCAGACGCTGGCCAGGCGAGGAGAGCCGCTCAAGGCGGGCGACATTTTGCTAACTGGCGCGCTTGGTCCGATGGTGGCCTTGAACCCCGGCGACCACGTGCGCGCTATGGTCGGCGGGTTGGGTGAAGCCAGTTTCAGTTTTGCGAAGACTTGAGCGGCATGGCCAGATGCGCCTCGCTCGATCTTGCTGCGGCGGGCAAGGCGTGATGCAGCCCACGCCGGAACACCAGCGACTGGTCCACAAAGCTGCTCGAGCATTGGGGCGAGCAGGGCTGGTGCACGCCTTCGGCCATTGCAGCATTCGCCTCGACGAAGCGCATTTTCTCGTCTGCGCACCGCGCCCACTCGAACTTGTCGGAGCCGCGCCAGGGACGACTTGCGCCATCGCGGGAAAGCTACCCGAAGGGGTTCTGGGTGAGGTCCGTATCCACCAGCAGGTCTACGCCCGGAGAGCCGATGTCGGCGCGATATGCCGGATTATGCCGCCGGCGCTGATGGCGCTTTCGACGCAGGGGATAGTCCCGCGCCCCCGGCACGGCATTGGCGCCTATTTCGACAATCTGCCGCTCTGGCCCGATCCGCGTCTCCTGCGCGACGATGAGGCGGCTGGAGCGCTGGCTGTCATGCTGGGCGATGCTTCGGCCATTGTCATGCGCGGCAACGGCGCGGTTGTCGTAGCGCCCACTATGCCGCAAGCCGCGACCCTGGCGTGGTTCCTCGAAGACTGCGCCCGGTTAGAGCGCGATGTCCGCGCCATGGGCTTCGCGCCCGAAAGCGGCTTGCTGGATTCTTCGGAAACCGCCGACAGGCAGGTTTGGAGCGGGCAGGTCGCCGAACGCATGTGGGATTGGCTGACCCGGGATTGAAAGCGGCACAGCCGCCAGATACCTCAACTTCCGGGATTTTCTCCACGTCGCTTATGCCCACCTGCCGACTATAAACTGCGCCCTATCAGCTCGCGCATGATCTCGCTGGTGCCGCCATAGATCCGCCGCACCCTCGCATCCCGCCAGATACGGGCGATCGGGTATTCGTTCATGTAACCTGCGCCGCCATGGAGTTGTAACGCGGCATCGCAGGCAAGCCACTGCATTTCGGTGTGCCAGTATTTGGACGCAGCGGCCTCGTTGGCGGTGAGCTCGCGCTTCACATGGCGAGCGATCGCCCAATCGAGGTGTGCCCAACCCACTTGCAGTTTGGCCTTGATGTCCGCGAGAGTGAAGCGGGTGTTCTGGAACTCGATAATTTTCTTGCCAAAGGCTGTGCGGTCGCGGGTGAACGCAACGGCCTCATCGAATGCGCGTTGGGCTGCGGCCTGCGCGGATATCGAGATCGACAGGCGCTCTTGCGGCAGCTCGCTGACCAGATAAACGAAGCCGCGATTGACATCGCCAATGACGTTGCTCGCCGGCACCCGGACATCGTTGAAAAACAGTTCCGAGGTGTCAGCCGACCACTGCCCGACTTTGTCGAGGTTGCGGCCGCGCGCGAAGCCCGGCCGGTCTGCCTCGACCAGGATCAGCGACGTGCCCTTGGCCCCTTGTTCGGGGTCTGTCTTGCAGACGGTCAGGATAATATCGGCATTCTGGCCATTGGTGATATAGGTTTTGGAACCGCTGATAATGAAGTCGTCACCGTCCCGCCTCGCGCTGGTGCGCACAGCTTGCAGATCCGATCCAGCGCCAGGTTCAGTCATCGCAATGGCGGCGATGACATCGCCGGTGACCATTGGCGGCAACCAGCGCTGCTTCAGCGCCTCGGAGGCATAGTGCAGGATGTAGGGCATGGTGATGTCGGTCTGCAGCGTCACGCTGTCGGACATCATCGCGTAGGTGAATTCCTCGTTGAGGATGGTGTTGAACGTGAAATCAAGTTCGGGCCCGCCATAGGCTACGGGGAGGGTGGGACACAGTAGTCCGCCTTCCCCCGCCTTCGTCCAGAAGTCGCGGGCAACGATTCCCGCTTCTTCGAAGGCCTCGAGGCGCGGGCTGAATTCGCGGGCGATGAAGCGTCGCACCGAATCGCGAAAGGCGCGGTGGTCCTCGCCGAATAAACTGCTGCCGTCGCGTTCAAGCATGCCTCGCCCCTCAAAAATGCAGTCCTAACAGCCTAGGGCCTTCGGGAATAGGATGCACGGGTGATCTAAACCTTCAACTTCTTCAGTTCAGCATCCATCGCGATCAGCGTTTTTTTCATTCGAAGGAGAATATCCTCTCCCGCGCGGATTTCCTCGGCGGTCACACCGCGCAGCATCTCGCGATTCAGTTTGACCGCTTCTGACTGCATCCCGACCAGGGCTTTCTCACCCTTCCTGGTCATGACGATCCGCTTGGCGCGGCGATCGACGGGGTCCGCGCGCCGCTCAATATATCCCGAGGCTTCCAGACGGTCGAGCAGGCCCCCCAGGGCGACCTTTCCGATATCCAGCACATTGGCCAGCTCGGTCTGCATCATTTCATGGCTGGAATTGCGCGACAGGTTCGTCAGGACCCACCATTGTGAGCGGGTAATGCCCAAAGGTTTCATCGCCTTGTCGAAAACCGTGCGGCGCAGGCGGGAAACATCATGGATGAGAAAGCCAAGACGAAATTGGGTGGAAGCCGGCAACTTGGAATTCTCCATCGCGGCGCCTTCCCGGAAAATCTGGTTCATCCAGCCCAGATCCCATCGCCATCCCAGTTTTCTGGAATAAAACGCGCAAATACAGTCTATCAATATCCTCACTGTAAGCAAGCGAATGTTGAGCAGGGACGCTATGCTAACAGGGAACGTCAGTAGGGCGGGGGCGATCCTGCACCGCGATTTTCCCAAGCGCGCGTTCGCCGATCCGGAGTTTGTCTGCGCCCGCTGGTGTTTGTTCCAGTCCCACCATAAAGGGGCAGACCCCATTCCGGCACCCCATCTGGGTCGTTTGAACCAGGAGGAACGCATGGCTTTCAAGACACGGATTACCGAATTGCTGGGTATCGAGCATCCCATAGTGCAAGGCGGAATGCAGGGAGTAGGGACGGCCGAGCTGGCTTCGGCTGTCTCGAACGCGGGCGGCCTGGGCATCCTGACCGCGCTGACCCAGCCGTCACCCGCTGCCCTGCGCGCCGAGATCGAGCGCACCCAGGCGATGACTTCCAAACCCATCGGCGTCAACATGACCGTATTTCCGACGATCAATTCGCCTGATTACAATGCCTACGTCGATGCGATCATCGAAAGCGGCGTAAGGATCGTCGAGACCGCCGGAACGGCCGCAATCCGTGACATCTGGAAGCGATTGAAGCCGCACGGCGTTACCATTCTGCACAAATGCACCGCTGTCCGGCACGCTCTGTCGGCCGAGCGTGCAGGCGTTGACGTCATCTCGATTGATGGCTTCGAATGCGCCGGCCACCCAGGGGAGGACGATATCCCCGGCCTGATCCTGATCCCCGCAGCAGCCGACAAGGTGAAAATTCCCATGCTCGCCAGCGGCGGCTTTGGGGACGGGCGCGGGCTGGTCGCGGCATTGGCTCTGGGCGCGGACGGGATCAACATGGGCACGCGCTTCTGCGCCACCAAGGAAGCGCAAATCCACGACAATGTGAAACAGGCCTATATCGAAAACGACGAGCGCGGCACCTTCCTGATCTTCCGCAATTTCCACAATACGGCGCGCGTCGGCAAGAGCGTGGTATCGGAAGAAGTCGTCCGCCGGCTGGCGCTGCCCGGTGCGGAATTTAACGACGTGCAGGAGCTCGTCGCGGGCACGGCGGGCCGCGAACTGCTCCAGACTGGCGATATGACCAAGGGCGTGTTCTGGGCCGGCATGGTGCAAGGCCTGATCCACGACATCCCGACCTGCGACGAGCTCATCTCGCGCATCGTCGCGGACGCCGAGGCCATCGTAAAGGGCCGGCTGGGGGCGATGCTGGGCTAGCGATCGTAACCGGTCAAATGTTTCTGGCGGGGACCACCTGCATGACTTAAAGGCGGTGTCGGGCAGGCGAACTTGAAGGCACGCGGACGTGCTCAGGCGCAGCGTGCGGCCGGTCGGTGATTGGATGCGAGCAGACTATGGAAAACAAGGTGGCTTTGGTTACGAACGCGACCGGTTACGCGGGACCTGGTGCGGTAATGGGCCTTTTGGCCGAGCAGATGATCGTCGCTTGCGCCGATCCTTCCTTCGCTGACAAAGATCGCGCGGCGGACTTCATTCAGGGACGAAGCGATCTTTTCGCCTTCAGCGAAGCCGATCCTGAGTCGCTCATTGCTGCAGTGCTGGAAAGGTTTGGCCGAATCGATGCCTTGGTCTCGAACGACATCATTCCCGAGCCTTTCAGGCCGATCGACGGTTCAACGCCCGCTGATTTCCGCGAAGTGCTGGAGCAAGGGGTTATCTATCCCTTCAGGCTTACGCAAGCAGTGCTGCCGCACATGCGGGAGCGCGGCTCGGGCTCCATCATTTTCATAACTTCCACCACAGCTCGCTACCCGATGCCGCAGATTGCCATCTATGGGGCGGCGCGCGCCGCTGCGACTGGATATGCTATTGCGTTAGGACAGGCGATTGGACCGGACAACATCCAGGTCAATGTGATCGGGCCGAACTGGATGAAGAGCCCGACCTATTTTCCCGATGGTTGGGAGGCGCTGATGCCCGGCTTCAAGCCCAAGCTCGACAGCGAAGTTCCGCTTCGCCGCCTGGGAAGGCCAGATGAAGTCGGGGCGCTGGTCGCCCTGCTCGCAAGTCAGAAGGCGATGCCTTTGACGGCGCAGTACATCAGCTTTGCGGCCGGTGCTTATCCGTAGGAAATTCGTGGCTCTCAGGCGCGCATCGCAGAGCGATGTGGTGCGGAAGTCGAGGGCCTCACCCTGCCTGCGGTCATTTACTGCGGCATAAACAAGAGCTTTGCTGGCAACAGTGGCCGGCGCGATGTGCTACAGGAGGGGCTTCACGCTAAGCGCTAACATTGAATTGAAAGATAACGTCATGAATGCGCCGACCAAATTCCCGCTTGCGCGCAATCCAGCGGGAGCCGCCCCGAAGCGCCGCCCCGGTTCGGTCCGGCGGACCTCGACCATCGATACCGTATGGCCCGAGGGTTATGGCACTCCGATGCATATGGACGGTCATGCCCGCGACCTGCTTACCCCGGCAGACGGCAGCCCGCCGATTGTGCTGGCCGAGGATCGCTACACCATCGTCGCGTCGCCGCGCCGGGAGATCCTGGCGATCGCGGTCAGTCCCGACAGACCGCAGGCGCAGGAGCTGGTCGGCGTCAGGGCCGGGGGCGAGTTCCGCAAGGCGATTAGCCGGATCATGGCGGACGAAAAGATTCGCGGCACGCCGCTCTATCTGATCCTCGATGATTTTGCTGGCGCCAGCCAGGTTGCCGGGTGGGCCTGGTCGCGCTGGGTGGATGATGTTCAGGCCTTGGCAGAGGCGAAGGGTGTTCCCTTCACCGGCAGGCGAGGCGTTGATATGGAAGGCGTCTGCACCGGCTTTTCGCCCGGCTCCTCCGCGCTGAGTGGCCCCAGGCCAATAGCAATGAAACTGCAGAACAATGCCCGTGTGCCGCCTTTGGTGCGCGCGGACGATCCGCAAGGCTGGCATGAACTGGGGCGGCAAACCGGGGTCGGCATGCGCCGGGCGAGGCGCATTGATGTCTGGCGTGCCGGAGATGGGCTAGGGATCGATGTCGGATTTCAGGACAGCAGCACCGCGCCAGATGGCGGTGACCGCATCGCCATCCACGAATACCATGTCACCGCGCGTGCCGTGGAGGGCAGGCTTTGCGATTTGTCAGTCGATGTGCATGTCTTGCCGTACCAGGAATGCCCCGGCGCCGTCGTTCACGCGCAACGAATGCTTGGCACCCCGTTGGCGCAAATGCGCGAGGCGGTTCGCGAGACATTGCCCGGAACACTCGGCTGCACCCATCTTAACGACGTGCTCCGATCAATGGCAGAAGTTATTGTTATGTCTTCATATTTGTCAGATTCGATCTGACTCTTGGCATATTGGTGAAAGCGATGGACGGCAGGATTTCAATCTCGGTCGAAGCCGGCGTCGCCGATGTCCGCCTCAACCGGCCAGACAAGATGAATGCGCTCGATATGGCCATGTTCCATGCCATCGACGCAGCTATGCGGGAGCTGACAGCGCGGCGCGACGTCCGGTGCGTCGTGCTTTCGGGTGAGGGGCGAGCATTTTGCGCGGGTATCGATCTGTCTGTATTGACGAACGCACCGGAACTTAAGAACCTTAAACCGCGAACCCACGGGGACGCTAACCTGTTCCAGAATATCGCATGGGGCTGGCGGACATTGCCGGTGCCGGTGATCGCAGCGGTGCACGGGGTCGCGTTCGGCGGGGGCTTCCAGATGATGCTGGGGGCGGATCTGCGAATCTCGGAGTCGGCGGCGCAACTCTCGATGATGGAAATGCGCTGGGGCCTGGTGCCCGACGTGGCGGGAATGGCCCTGTTGCGCGGGCTGGTGCGCGACGATGTGGCGCGCGACATCGTTCTGACCGGACGCCGATTTTCCGGGACGGAGGCAGCGCAACTGGGTTTGGTGACCCGGCTGGCCGACGATCCGCGCGGCACTGCGCTGGAACTGGCGCGGGGCATGGCGGCGTCAAGCCCGGATGCAATCCGCGCCGCCAAGCGATTGCTCAACCTGCCCCCAGAAATCTGCGCACGTGACATGCTGATCGCCGAATCGGTGGAACAGAGAATGTTGCTCGACTCCGCCAATCACCGCGAAGCCCTGGCTGCCGCAGGGGAGAAGCGGGCGCCGGTCTATCGGGATATCGAAATTTGAGAGGACTCGCCTGCATGCCCTAGCTGGGCGTCCCCGCAGGCGTTTCCGCCTTTCCTTGGCTGTTGCTGTAGATCGCGTGCGACCGGGCAACGACGCGCTCGCCGACGCGCACGATCGCCTGCGTGAAGATCATGGTCCTCGTCATCTTGACCAGAGTCACGTCGGCAACCAACCACCCGCCGGGCTTTGGCGGCGCCAGGTAATCGACATGAAGCGAGATCGTCGGTGTATGATCGCTGCCGTCCGCAGCAAGGTCGCTTACCGCGACAGCCTGCCCATCCAGAAACGTCGCCATCGCTCCGCCGTTCATCGTGCCGAGAGCATTGCAATGCCGGGCCTCAACCCTGAGCGCAAAGCGGCACGCGGCGCGATCGAGCCAGACCGTCCCGACCGTCCACGGACCGGTGTTGGTCACTTCAGCCGGTCGCCAGTCACCACCGATATCCGGGGGCCCATCTGCGTTTGCCATCAGACCATGCTCATTGCGCCGGAGTCCGAAATGGCCCGACCGGCGATGTCGGCACCGACTTTGCCATGGTAACCCTCCACATTTCCTCCCTGGATGACAGTGAATAGGCGCTTGCCAAGCAATAGTGAACTTGATTACGAAAGTCCGCGCGCCTGTCAACCAGCGCTCTGCGAATTTGGTGTAAGGCAGACGGAGTCGCGGTCGTTCGCAATTTTGAAAAGGATTCACCGATGGGCATGATGGACGGAAAAGCGGTGTTGGTTACCGGCTCGGGCCGGGGCGTGGGTCGCGGGATAGCCCTTGCCATGGCGCAGGCCGGGGCGGCCGTGGTGGTGAACGACCTGGGCGTCTCGATCAGCGGTGAAGGCGACGACGGATCGTCGCCAGCCGAACAGGTGGTCGAGGAGATCCGCATTCTGGGCGGCAAGGCTGTTGCCAACCACGACAGCGTCGCCGACTGGGCGGGGGCAGGCGCGATGGTCAAGGCGGCGATCGACAGTTTCGGCCGGATCGACGCAGTGGTGAACAACGCGGGCAATCTGCGCGATGTCTATTTCCACAAAATGAGCCCTGAAGACTTCCGCGCTGTGGTCGATGTCCACCTGCAAGGCAGCTTCAACACCAGCCGCGCGGCCGCGCCGTTTTTCAAGGAACAGGAAAGCGGCGCCTATGTCCACATGACTTCCACCAGCGGTCTTATCGGCAATTTCGGTCAGGCGAATTATTCCGCCGCCAAGCTTGGCATTGTCGGCTTGTCGAAATCGATCGCGCTCGACATGCAGCGTTTCAAGGTGCGGTCGAACGCGGTTGCTCCGTTTGCCTGGACCCGGATGATCGATTCCATTCCTACCGACACGCCTGAACAGCAGAAGCGTGTCGGAACCTTGCAGAAGCTGGAGGCGGAGAAAATCGCGCCGTTCGTCGTCGCCCTGTGCAGCGACCAAGGCGCCGATGTCACTGGCCAGATCTTCGCGATACGCAACAACGAGATTTTCCTGTTCTCGCAGCCGCGCCCGATCCGCACCGCTCACACGGCGGACGGTTGGACACCTGAAACCGTTGCCGAACGGGTGTTCGGTCAGTTCGCCAACGATTTCTATCCACTCCACCGCTCGGGCGACGTATTCACCTGGGATCCCGTATAAGCGCGGGTAAACCTTGCAAGAGTGTTGCGTGCCGGGTTGCTCTCCGGGAGGGCTTGCGTCTCGCAGCGAATTCGTTAGCCTGCGAACCTTGGAACGGGGGATTATCATGACTGCGCACACGCAACGGGTGCTGATCTGGTGGAGCCTGGCCTTCCTGCTGGTGTTCGCCGTTACCTTTTATTTCCTGATCGGCATGTTTCCGCTGCCGCCCGCGACATGGACGCCTGAACAGATTGCCGCGTTCTACAGCGAAAATGCCCAGAAGATAGGGCTCGGAGCTATGATCCTGGCGTGGACCAGCGCGTTTCCGGTGCCGATGGCTGTAGTGATCGCCGTGCAGATGGCCCGGCTTGAAAAGGGACCGCCGGTGTTGTCGATCCTGCAACTTGCCGGCGGGGTGATGATGTCGATTTTCCTGGTACTGCCCCCGATATTCTGGGGGGTTGCCGCGTTCAATCCTGGACGACCCGCAGAGATCACGGCCATCATCCATGAGATCGCCAGCCTCGTTCTGGTGACGACCGATCAGTACTTCATCTTCCAGAACATCGCGATCTTCTGGATCAGCATGCGGCTAAAGAACGTCGCCGATTCACCGTTCCCCACCTGGATCGGCTATCTGACGCTGTGGGCGGCCTTCATGTTCGAACTGGGCGCCATCGCCTTCCTGCCCAAGACCGGGCCGTTCGCGTGGAACGGATTGTTCGGGTTCTGGTTTCCGTTCTGCATCTTCGGCGTCTGGTTTTCAGTGATCGCCTGGTCGCTGCTGCGGGCGCTCAAGCAGCAGGAAGCGAATGGCGAAAGCTGAGACGCGGGTTCCGGGCGAAGAGGGCATCTGGGTTTTCCTGCTGGGAGACTTGTTTGTTTTTTCAGCCTTCTTCCTGGTCTTCGCGTTTTATCGCGCGGAGCAGCCCGAAGTGTTCGCCAGCGGCCGGGAATTGTTGAACCGGGGTTATGGCCTCATCAACACGCTGCTGCTGCTCACCAGCAGCCTGTTTGTCGCGATGGGTGTGCACCGGGCGCGGGCGGGGCGCGCCGGGAGCCCGGCGCTGTTCCTGTGCGCGATGTTCTGCGGGCTGGGATTTGTCGGCATCAAGGTGCTTGAATATAGCGAAAAAATCCGCGCCGGAATCAACTTCGGGACCAGCGACTTTTTCATGTACTACTTCGCTTTTACCGGTGTCCATTTGATCCATGTTGTGATCGGGCTTGGGGTGCTGCTGTTTATGCGCAGCGCAGCAATGACACCTGAACTTGCGCAGGAGCGCATTGTCGCGGTGGAAAGCGGAGGCCTGTTCTGGCACTTCGTCGATCTCTTGTGGATCGTCCTGTTCGCCCTGTTCTACCTGGTCGTGTGACGGTTTTGGGCGCTGCGGAAAAGCATCTGACGCTGTGGTGGCTCGCGCTCACTGCGCTGACGCTGGTCTCGCTCGAAGGAGCGAGCGCGCTGGGGCGATGGTCTAGCGCAGCCGTGCTGGTGATCGCCTTCCTGAAGGTGCGCATTGTCGTTCGCCAGTTCATGGACGTGCGCACCGCGCCTCTGCTGCTCCGGCTGGTGCTGGATGTCTGGGGCGCGGCAATCTGCGGCGCGCTGATTTTCCTGATTATTTGATGCAGGCGAAGGAAGCGCCTTCGTGAGCGCCGGGAATCTAGACTCTACCCGCCGATTTCCGCCGTGCCGCGATCGAGCACGACCTCATCGCGGGCCAGGACCGAGGCGCGGAAGCGGATCGCGCCGCTGCCGGTGTCCCAGAAATCGAAGCGCAGCACATCGCCCGGCAGCACCGGCCGGGTAAAACGCAGCGACATCGACTTGAGCCCCGCCGGATCGAGATCGCAGTACTCGGCGAGAACTGCGTAGGTGGCGATACCCTTGGTGGCGAGGCCATGCAGGATCGGACGGGAGAAGCCTGCCACTTCGGCGACGGCGGGATCGATATGCAGCGGGTTGAGATCGCCCGACAGGCGGTAGATCAGCGGCAGAATTTCCGCGGCTTCAACCTCGAGCGAACGCTCGGGCGCGCTGTCGGGCAGCTTTTCGAGGTCGGGCGGGGAATCGCCGTGGTTGCCGCTGCCGGTATCGCCGCGCAGCATCATACTGGAGATCGTGGTGGCAACCTGGTTGCCGCTCGCCGCATCGGTCAGCACCTTGCGCTGAAACATCATCGTTCCGCGCTCGCCGAGGTCGCGCAGGCCCATGATGTCGATCTTCGAGCGAACCTTGCCTGCCGGCGCTATCGCGGCGTGGATGGACATGCGCTGTTCGGCGTGGAGCAGTTTTTTCCAGTCGATCGCATGCGCCGGATCCCTGGACCAGAACCCGGGATGGCCGAGCACGTTGGCCATCGAAGGCATGACTACCAGCCCGTCCTCGTAAAGGAAGCGCAGGTGCCCGGGATCGAGCGGCTTGGCGCCAAGCCCCACACCCAGCGCATACAGGATCGTGTCCTTGTGGTCATAGGTCTGTTCGATCGGCCCGAAATCGCGGGCCAAGACGCTGGCGACGTCCATCAGTTTTTCTCCCTGCCAAGGATGGTGACCGCGGCGATGCCGTTGTAGGGCACTCCGCCTAGGTTGTGGCACAGGCCAATGTTGACGTTGGCGAGCTGGCGTTCGCCGGCCAGTCCCTGGAGTTGGAGGTAGTTTTCGTATGCCATGCGCAGGCCCGATGCGCCGATCGGATGGCCAAAGCACTTGAGCCCGCCATCGATCTGGCAGGGCATCGCGCCATCGGCGTCGTAGCGGCCGTCGAGGATATCCTTCACCGCCTCGCCATCGCGGGAAGTGCCGAGATCTTCCATGGTGACCAGTTCAGTGATTGAGAAGCAGTCATGCACTTCCATCACCGAGATATCGGTGCGCGGGTCCTTCACCCCGGCTTCCGCATAGGCGCGCCGGGCCGCGTTGCGGGTGTTCTGGACGTAGGAGCCGTCCCACTGATCGGTGCCCGATTCTCGGCCCGCGCTGATCGAAAGCTGGATCGATTTGATCGTGACCGGGTTCGCCTTGCCCAGCGCATGCGCGATTTCGGGAGTTGTGACGATGGCGCAGGCGGCCCCGTCCGACACGCCGCAGCAATCGAACAGCCCGAGCGGCGCGGCGATCATCGGCGCATTCAGGATCGTCTCCATCGACACTTCCTTCTTAAGGTGCGCCTTGGGGCTTTTGATACCGTTGCGGTGGCTCTTCCATGAAACATGCGCCATGGCGCGCTTAAGGTCTTCTGCGGGCATGCCGTAGCGCGCCTGATAGGCCGAGGCGAGCTGGGCGAAGCCCGCGGGGGCGGAGCCAATCGGTTGCCACATGCCGTTAAGCGTACCCTTGAACGGCACTGGCAAGCCGCCGTAGCCGCTATCCTTGAGCTTCTCGACCCCGATGGCGAGGGCAATATCGACTGCGCCCGAGGCGACGGCATAGGCCGCACCGCGCAGCGCTTCGGTGCCGGTGGCGCACATGTTCTCGACCCGGCTCACCGGAATGCCTTCCAGCCTGAGCGCCATCGCCACAGGAATGGCCGAGTTGCCGACATTCGCCTGATCCAGGCCCGAGCCAAACCAGGCCGCCTCGATCTGCTTGTGTTCGATCCCGGCATCGGCCAGCGCTTCGGTATAGGCTTCAACCAGCAGGTGCTCGGTGCCGGCGTCCCAGCGTTCACCGAACTGAGTGCAGCCCATGCCGATGATGGCGACCTTGTCTCGGATACCCGTGGCCATGATCAGTCTCCTTCCGGCGCCATCGGCACCGCTTTCCAGAAATAGCGCGAATTGTGGCGCTCATTGTCGATCGATTTGATCCGGTAGACCATGCGCAACCGCGTCCCGACCTTAAGCAGGGCGGGATCGACATCGACATATTCCATCAGCACGCGGGCGCCGTTGGCGAAATTGACCAGACCGAAGTAAAGTGGCGGCGAAAGAGAGAATTGCAGCCAGTCGGCGGTGAAAGAGGCGATGCTGGCAGGCTCATCAGCCAGCGACACGGGCGACAGCGCGTCGCTGGAACCACATTCGAGGCATTTGGCCAGCTGCGGAAACTGGATCGTGCCGCAGGCGGAACACTTGCCCGCGGTGAACGTCGCCAGCTGATCGGCGGCGCGCCATGCCTGGGACTGGGCGATCTTCTCGTTGTGCTCACCGCGCATCCCCCAGTCGAGTTCGAGGTTTCCGTGGAACGAAAGGATCTTGGTATAATGCGCCTCGGTCACACCGCGCGCGACTTGTGCCGATACCGGGCTGGCGGATGTGTAGCCCTTGATCGCGTCCGTCGCCTCGAACACCAGCACGTCACAGCCCGCGCCGAACGTCACCAGCATGATCCGCTCGCCGGGCTTTGCCTTTTCAAGCGCCAGTGCCAGCATCATCAACCCATGCGCCGCACCGGTTTCGCCGCAATTGGCGGAAAGGTCATCACACACCGTTTCGGGACGGATGCCGGCCTTTTTGGCAACGGCCTCCGCGACTTTGCCCATCGAGGAGGGCAGGCAAAAGTGATCGATGTCAGAGGGCTGGAGGTTGGTCGTCGAGAGTGCCGCCTTGATTGCCGGGGGAAGGATCTTGCCGAAGCCTTCCTCGCGGATCCAGCGATCTTCCCAGAAATAGTCGTATTGATCGCCGGTGGCGCGGTAGTGATCGACAAAGGTCACCGCACGGTTGGCGTGGCCGATCAGTCGGGCAATCACGCCCTCGCTGCCGATCGTGATCGCTGCTGCACCCGCGCCATAGGCCATTTCCTGGGCGCTGGCGGGCTTGGCGTGACGCGCGTCGGACCCGACCACCAGCGCCGCGCCGTTGCGGTTGCTGAGCAGGGCATCGAGCAGCGCGGAGCTACCAGCCCGCAGCGACCCGGCATAATCGCGGGCGGCAACGTCGGGCCCAAGCCCCGCCGCAGCGGCGACCAGCGTGGCGTTCTGCAGATCGGCATAGGGCGGGGTAATGGAGGCAAAGGCAATCGCGCTTATGCCATCGAGCATTGTCCCGCGCGATGCCTCGACCGCCATGGTGACAGTATCTTCGTCCCAGTTCGCCAGCGCCCGGGCGCCCTTGCCGCGCAGCGACGGGAAGGCCCAGCTGTGCGCCGAGGCGATCGCCGCCCGATCGATCCGCAGGCGCGGAACATAGGCGCCGTATGAAGTGATTCCGCGTTCCATGTCTTGTCTTTCGGCCCAGTGGGATTTCGGTCAGTAGGATTTCGGCAGGCCAAGCACCTTCTCGCCGACGAAGTTGCAGATCATCTGTTCCGTAACCGGCGCAATACGCAGCAGGATCGATTCGCGGAACAGGCGTTCGACCTGATACTCACGCGAATAACCCATGCCACCATGGAACATGACCGCCCGCGTACAGGCATCGAAGGCGGCGCGTGCGGCGAGGAACTTGCCCGAGTTCGCCTCGGCCCCGCAGGACTTGCCGCTATCGTAGAGATAGCCGGCGCGCATCGTCATCCAGAACGCGGATTCAAGATACATCCAGCTTTCCGCCAGCGGGTGCTGGATGCCCTGGTTCATGCCGATTGGGCGGCCGAAGACGTGGCGGTCCTTGGCGTATTGCGTGACCCGATCCAGTGCGCCCTTGCCGAGCCCGATGGCTTCGGCGGCGACGAGGATGCGTTCCGGATTGAGGCTGTGCAGGATGTACCGAAAGCCCTTGCCTTCCTCGCCGATCAGGTCGGCATCGGGAACGAAGTAATCGTCGATGAATGTGGTGTTCGAATCGACCGCATTTCGGCCCATCTTGGGGATGCGGCGCACTTCGATCTGCGAATGGTCAAGGTCGGTGTAGAAGAAGCTCATCCCGTCGGTCGGCTTCTTGCACTGGTCCCTGGGCGTGGTGCGGGCGAGGATGACAATCTTGTTGGCGACCTGGCCGGTCGACGTCCAGATCTTGCGTCCGGTGATGCGGTAGCCGCCATCGACTTTGGTGGCGAAGGTGGTGATCCTGGTGGTATCGAGCCCGGCATCGGGTTCGGTCACGCCGAAGCAAGCCTTGTCGGTCCCGGCGATCAAAGGTTTCAGCATGCGTTCCTGCTGCTCGGGATTGCCGAACACCACCACCGCGTGCGGACCGAACAGGTTCATATGGATCGTCGAGGCCGCCGAATAGCCGCCGCAGCTCTGGGTGATGGTGTTCATCATCACCGCCGCTTCGGTAACGCCGAGTCCGGCGCCGCCCAGCTTTTCGGGCATGGTGATTCCCAGCCAGCCGGCCTCTGCCAGCGCGCCGTGGAACGCGTGCGGAAACTCGCCGGTCTGATCCAGATTCGACCAGTAATCGTCGCCAAACCCGTCGCAGATGCGCTTGACGGCATCTTGGATCGACTTGTGATCGTCGCTTAGTTCAATTTCCATTTTGGTTCCCCGACCAAGGTGTTTGCATTCAGGGTTTGATAGTAAACAGATTTACAAAGTCAATCGTCACCGGAACATCCTGCGGCTGTTGATTCCGGCTGTCTCGGGGGAGGGTGAAATCCACTGGTGCTCTCCGGGATAAACACGATTGCGATTATTGTTTCTCAATAGTAAGCATTGTTACGAAGTCAATCAGTCCGCGCTTCACGCGTACAGCCAAGGAGACCGAGAGTGCCCGGATTGTGGTTCGATGAGTTGACGGTCGGAATGAAATTCGACCACCCGATCCGCCGGACCGTGACCGAAACGGACAATGTGCTGTTCACTGCGATGACACACAATCCGGCACTGCTCCACCTCGACGAGGAGTACATGAAGGGCACCGAATTCGGTCAGCGCATTGTCAATTCGGCATTCACGCTAGGGCTGATGGTGGGGATCTCCGTTGGCGACACCACGCTGGGCACAGCGGTTGCCAATCTGGGCTGGGACGAAGTCCGTTTTCCTACGCCGCTGTTCCACGGCGATACCGTTCATGTGACGAGCGAAGTAATCGAACTGCGTGAGAGCAAGTCGCGACCCGAAGCCGGGATCGTCACATTTCTGCACAAGGCTTTCAATCAGAAGGATCAGCTTGTCGCCTCATGCAAGCGTTCCGGCCTCCAGCGCAAGAAGCCGGCAGCATGACCGGGCTGCCGCTGCGCTCGATGTTGTTCATTCCCGGGGACAGCGAGAAAAAGCTTGGGAAGGTCGACGATTGCGGCGCGGATGCCGTTATCCTCGATCTTGAGGACTCAGTCGCGCCGTCCAACAAGCCTCTGGCCCGCGAGCTGGTTCCGGCCTTCCTGGCCGAGCGTCCGCGCGGGGGACGCAGGGTCAAGCTGTGGGTGCGGGTCAACCCGTTCGATACCGGCATGACCCTGGAAGATCTGGTCGCGATTGTCCGTGCGCAGCCTGACGGGATCATGCAGCCCAAGACCAACAGCCCGGAAGACGTGCGCCGGCTATCGCATTACCTGGATGCGCTTGAGGCCGAACACGGGGTGGCGCCGGGTTCCATAAAGATACTTCCCGTGGCTACCGAAACCCCGGTTGCGCCCTTTCACCTGGGCGGCTTCGCCTCGGCGGGGCTGGATCGGCTGATGGGCCTCACCTGGGGGGCGGAAGACCTCTCCGCCGCAATGGGGGCAAGCACCAACGTCGATGCCATGGGCGAGTGGGCCTTCGCCTACAAGATGGCGCGCGCCCTGTGTCTGATGGCGGCGCACGCCAGCAAGGTTGAGGCGATCGAGACGCTCTACGTCGATTTCCGGGACGACGATGGTCTGCGCGCTTCCTGCCGTGCGGCGCGGGCGGAAGGCTTTACGGGGCGCATCGCGATCCATCCGGCTCAGGTTGCCGGGATCAACGAAAGCTTCATGCCATCGGACGCCGAAATCGATCATGCACAGCGCGTGCTCGATGCCTTTGCCGCCAATCCCGGCGCGGGCACGGTCGGGCTCGACGGCAAGATGATCGACATCCCGCACCAGAAGCAGGCTGAACGCGTGCTTGCCCAGGCGAGAGCGTTCAAGGCATAAGCGAGGCGGCTCCGCGCACCGATGAGCGATTGGCGGAAACTCAGTCGAGCAACTGATCCCGGATCGCCGCCTGCATGTCCGCATCCACGCCCAGCGCCTCTACCAGATAGCGCTCCACCGTGCCGTGGTCGCGCGCGATTACAGCCATGCTGGTGGCAAGATATTCCGGTTCGACCCGCAGCATCGGCAACGCGTTTTCCAGCTGGACCACCAGGCCAGCGTATTTCGGACTATTGGCCATAAAGTCGACCAGGCCCTCGATCACGTCGTTCGAAAGCATGTAGTCCTGCTCGATTGTCGCTTCATCCACTCCCAGCAGCGCAAGCAACAGCGCCGAGGCGAGACCTGTGCGGTCCTTGCCTGCCGAGCAGTTGTAGAGGATCGGCAAGCGGCCCTGCGCCATGCGGGTGAACAGTTCGCGGAAGCTTCCCATCTGTTCGTGGGGCAGCAAGCGGTAGATCTCGAACATGCCTTCGCGGCTGTGTTCGGGCATCAGGTCGGGCCGCAGGGCCAGTTCGCCGAGTGATCCGGCGCTGAATTCGTGATCGCGCGCCCAAAGCTCTGCGTTGGTGCCGTGGTGCCAGATCGTGGGCCGCTCTTCTCGCTCGTCATTGGCGCGCAGATCGAGGATGGTATCGATGCCAAGCTCGTGCAGCCGCGCGATGTCATCGCCGGAAATCTTCGACATGAAGCCCGAGCGAAACACCCGCCGCCATTTCACCTTGCGGCCCTCGCGGGTGGTGTAGCCGCCGACATCGCGGAAATTGTGACCACTGGGCAGGTGGAGTAAACGGGCTGGGGATTCGTTGGTCATGAATGTTCTCTGGCATACTATCTGGTCATGTCTCGCCAGGCTGGATATGGGGGAGCGACCGAACTGACAAGGCCGATCGATGACCAACCCCTTCCTGCCCGAATATTCCCAGCCATCGCGCAATCGCCGCGTCCTGTTGACCAACCGCCCGGTCGGCATCCCGCAGGCGGACCAGTTCAGCCTCGACGAAGCCGCGCTGGAGCCGGTCGGCGAGGGGCAGTTTCGCGTGCGCAACCTCTATCTTTCGGTCGATCCGGCACAGCGCGGCTGGTCCAATGAAGGTGCCAACTATTCGGACGCCGTAGCGCTGGGCGGCGTGATGCGCGCGCTGGCGGTGGGGGTAATCGTCGAATCGCGCCATGCGGATTTCCCGGTGGGGCTGCATGTCTATGGCTGGTTCGGCTGGCAGGATTATGCGGTGGCTGGCCCCGAGGCGCTGATGACGCGGATCGATTCCGTCGCCGCGCCGCTCTCCGCCTATGCCGGGGTGCTGGGGATGAACGGGCTGACCGCGCACCTTGCGCTGACCATACTGGGCCGGCCGCTCGACGGCGATACGGTCCTGGTAACGACAGCGGCGGGGGCAGTCGGCAGCATCGTCGGCCAGCTGGCGCGGGCAGCGGGGTGCCGGGTGGTCGGCCTTACCGGCGACGATGACAAGGTGGCGCGCTGCACTTCGCGATTCCGCTATGACGCGGCGGCGAACTACAAGGCGGGCGATCTGTCCGAAGTGGTCGCCGCTATGGCGCCCCAGGGCGTCGATGTTTTCTTTGACAATGTCGGCGGACCGATTCTCGATACCGTGATCCGCGCGATGAACGTGGCCGGACGGATCGTGCAATGCGGCACGGCCTCTACCGCCAACTGGTATCCCGTCCCCACCGGCCTGCGCAACGAGCGCGAAGTGCTGATGCGGCGGCTGCAATGGGGCGGCTTCGTGATCTTCGACCACGCGGCAGACTACCCCGCCGCGCTGGCGCACCTTGCTCCGCTGGTGGCGGATGGCAGTCTTGTGCATGATGAGGACATTTCTGCGGGGTTCGAGGCAGCCCCCGGTGCGATTGCGCGGCTCTATGCGGGGGAGAACGAGGGCAAGTCGCTTATTTTCGTGGGGTGAGGGGTGGCGGGTTGCGACCCGTTGCCGACAGATCGGTAGGAGATGATCATGACGAGCAACCCCTTTTCGCTGGCAGGAAAGGTGGCAGTGATCACCGGGTCGTCGCGCGGAATTGGCCGGGCGGCGGCAGAGGTCATGGCGGGGCAGGGCGCGAGCGTGGTGATCTCCTCGCGCAAGGCTGAGGCTTGTGAGGCTGTCGTTGCTCAGCTTGCGGCGGCTGGACATCAGGCGCTGGCCGTACCCGCCCATGCCGCGCGCGAAGCGGATGTCGAACGCCTGATCGCCGCGACGCTCGATCGCTTCGGACGGATCGATATTCTTGTCGCCAATGCGGGGATCAATCCCTCGTTCGATCCGCTCACCGATCTGCCCGAAGACAGCTTCAACAAGATCATGGAGATGAATGTGGCCGGCCCGCTTCGGCTTGCCCGGCACGGCCTGCCGCATGTCGCGAAGCAGGGCGGGGCGATGGTGATGACGTCTTCGGTCAATGCCGTTGTCGGGATGAAGGGCAGCGGCGCCTATGGCCCGTCCAAGGCGGCAGTCGAATCGATGGTGCGTCAGTTGGCGGTCGAATGGGGCGAGAAGGGCGTGCGGGTCAACGCGGTATCGCCCGGCACTGTTCGCACCGAAATGATCCGGGCGCTCTCCGAAAGGCCGGGCTTCATCGACAGGATACTGGCCGGAACGCCGCTGCAGCGCATCGCCGAGCCTGAGGATGTCGGCGCGGTGATCGCCTTCCTCGCTTCCGATGCCGCCCGCCACATGACCGGGCAGGTGCTCACTGTCGATGGCGGCGGATTGATAATGCGCGGCCTCGCTTGACCGACTGCGCGGCTAATAGAGTCGAGCGCGACGCCATTGTCCGCTGCGTCGGCGAAGCGCCGTTCGGGGAAGGCGTGCGCGCCTTCATCGAGAAGCGGCCAGCGAATTTCTCCTGAGGCCCAAGCGATGGAACCCGTCTATCACCCACGCGAAATGGCGCTCCGCGAGCCCGACAAGCCCGCGCTGATCATGGTCGATCAGGGCGCGATGATCACCTATGGCGAACTCGTCCGCCGGGCCGATCAGGCTGCTGCCCTGTTCGCATCGCTTGGCATCGGTGCGGGCGATACCATCGCCATCTTGATTGAGAACCACGTCCGCTACCCTGAACTGATCTGGGGGGCGAAAAACAGCGGCATCCGCTATGTCACGGTCAGCACGCATCTTAATGCGGCCGATGCCGCCTATGTGATCGGCGACAGCGGCGCGAAACTGCTGGTCACCTCGCGAAAGCAGGCTGCGCTGGCCGGTGAAGCGGTGGTGTTGATAGCCAGCAAGCCGCTGTTGCTGATGATGGATGGATCAGTAACGCCGTTCCAGGCATACGAGGCGCTGCTGGAGCGGCAACCCGCCGTGCCGCCGCAGGGCCGAAAGCGCGGCCCGTCGATGCTTTATTCCTCGGGCACGACTGGCAGGCCCAAAGGCGTGCGCACCGAATTCCCCGACGCTCCGCCCGAGGCGCCGCCGCAGCGGCTGTATATGCTGCTCGAACAATACGCTTTCGATTCCGACACTGTCTTCGTCAATCCGGGCCCGTTCTACCACGCGGCACCGCAGCGCATCATGATGACGATCCACCGGACCGGCGGCACGGTGATCGGCTTCCAGGCCTTCGATCCGGCGGCAACGCTCGATGCCATCGGCCGGTTCGGCGCGACCCATGGCTTTTTCGTGCCGACCATGTTCCGCCGCATGCTGGCGCTTCCGCACGACGTCCGCCGGGCCGCCCACACCGGGACAATGCGCCACGCCATCCACGGCGCCGCGCCGTGTCCCATCCCGCTGAAACGGGCGATGATCGACTGGTGGGGGCCGACGATCTCGGAGCTTTACGGCGGTACCGAGGCCTTCGGACATACCTTCATCACTTCGCAGGAATGGCTGGAGCATCCCGGCTCGGTCGGCCGGCCCGCCTCCAACTGCACGCTGCGGATTACCGGGCCCGATGGCAAAGAAGTTCCCGTCGGCGAGCAGGGCCGGATCATGATGAAGAACGGCATGAATGTCGCCTACCACGGCGATGCCGCCAAGACGGCATCGCTCTATGACGAGGGCGGTTTCGCCTCGCTGGGCGATGTAGGCTATGTCGATGGTGGCGGCTATCTCTACCTGACCGACCGCGAGAGCGACATGATCATCGCCGGCGGCGTGAATATCTATCCGCAGGAGGCGGAGAATGTGCTGGGCGAGCATCCGGCGATTGCCGACGTCGCGGTGATCGGCGTGCCCGACCTCGATCTGGGCGAGGCGGTGAAGGGCGTGGTGCAGCTTGAGCCCGGTTGTGTGGAAAGCCCCGAACTGGCAGCGGATATCATCGCATTCTGCCAGGCGCGGCTGAGCCGCCACAAATGCCCGCGCACTATCGATTTCGTTGCCGAATTGCCGCGCAGCGATGCCGGCAAGCTGGTCAAGCGGCTGCTGCGAAACGGGTACTGGCAGGGCGAACCCGGGCTGATCTGACAATGTCCGCGTGTCGGTAGAAAATCTCGTCGGCGTGGAGGGGCAGTGCTGGTCCAACCCGCGTCCGCCTGTGCACCGGGCAGTTCGTCCTTCCTGGCGGCTGCGGAGCCCGATTTTACCGACGTAGTATCCCAGTTAGCGCATTGCGCTGGGCGGCGTAAGATAACCCTGCACTCTTGCCACGAGCCGACACGAGGTTTGCCATGGCTATTTTCAACGTTCTGAATTTCGGCGCGGTCGGCGACGGTGTTCACGATGACCGCGCAGCCATTCAGGCAGCTGTCGATGCGGCCTATGCAGCGGGCGGCGGCACAGTCTACCTGCCGGCGGGCACGTATGCGATCAGCAACGGCGACGTGAAGCCGACTTATGCCGGCATCCAGCTAAAGAGCAACGTCACACTCGAAGGCGCCGGCATAGGATTATCGACAATCAAGGTGATGAGCGGCGAAGCTCCGATATCCGGACAGACGTCCTTGATGACGGGGATCGTTCGGACACCATACGATCAGGTGACCAGCAACGTCACAATCAGGAATATTACGCTAGACGGTAATCGCGATAACACGACAGGCAAGGTCGACGGCTTTTTCACCGGAACCCGGCCGGGCAGCACCGCCTCAAGCTTCGACATAACGCTTTCGTCCGTCGAAATCATGAACTGCTCAGGCTATGGGTTCGATCCGCATGAAATCACCACGCGGCTGAGGATCGAGAACTCGCGCGCGCACCACAATGGACTCGACGGCTTCACCCTCGATTATCAGGTCGATGCGGTGATCCTAAACAACCTTGCTTATGCAAACGACCGTCACGGCTTCAACATCGTGACGTCGAGCTACAACATGCTGCTGGAGGGGAACACCAGCCGCGACAATGGTTCGACAGGCATCGTGATCCAGCGCGGCAGCGACAATATTCCCTCTCCGCACCACATCATTATCCGCAACAACACCATTACAGGCAATTTCACCGACGGCATTCTTATAAAATATTCGACCGACATCCTCATCGAAGGGAATGTCATCTCCTTGAATGGCAAGCATGGGATCAGCGTTGCCGGGTCAACCTGGGTGACGATCCAAACCAACCAACTGTTCAGCAATTCTCAGAAGGGCAACGGCACTTACAACGAAATTCATCTCGCGACTTATGCTGATGCCACGACCGGCACGACATTTCCAATTGCCAACAACTTCGTCCTCAACAACACGATCTCCGAGCCTGGCGCGATCAAGGCGGGGTACGGGATTTGGCAGATCCAGTCGAACACGGGAAGTCACTTTGAGGGCAACACCATCTCAGGCACGACGAAAGGCCTGAGCCTGACCCCGCCTCAGCTTGACGTTGCGCTTCTGGACACCGGCGCGTCGGTAGGCACCGCCTTCACCTATGTGGTCCCAAGCAACTCTTTCATCGACATCGATGTTGCGGATGCGCTGACGTACACCGCCGCGCTCGCCAACGGATCGGCCCTGCCGAGCTGGCTGACCTTCGACCCCGCTAGCCGCACGTTTTCCGGCACGCCCAGCACCGCCATCACCTTGGACGTGCGGGTCACCGCAACAGACAAGGTCGGGAAGACAGAAACCGACGTGTTCCAGATTACCGTGGGTTCTGGCAGTGGCGGTGGAAGCAACCTTCCGCCAAGCGTGGCCAACGCGATACCTGATCAGACCAGGCCGGAAGATGCGTCTCTTGTCTACACCGTACCAGCCGGCACCTTTTCTGACCCGGAAGGGGGTGCACTCACGCTGTCGGCGATGCTGGCGAACGGCTCCGCGCTACCATCCTGGCTACAGTTCAATGCGTCCACCCAAACCTTCAGTGGAACGCCTGACCAGCCGCAGGTCGGCAGCCTGACGATCCGGGTGACTGCTTCAGACCCGCTCGGCGCAACAACCTTCGATGACTTCATCCTCACGATCTCGAACACCAACGACGCGCCGATCGTCAGCAGTCCGATCTCCGATCAGTCGGCGACTATCGACTCGTCCTACTCGTTCGCGTTTGCCGCCAGCACCTTCACCGACGTCGACCCCGGTGACACGATCAGCTACTCGGCCACACTTTCCGGCGGAGCGGCGCTCCCGGCCTGGCTGACATTCAACCCCTCGACGCGCACCTTCAGCGGAACGCCGGCAGCAAACGACGCTGGCAGTATCACCGTGCGCGTCACCGCGACGGATCTGGCAGGTGCTACCGCCTTCGACGAATTCCTTCTGTCCGTCACAAGTGGCCTCACGCTGACGGGCACATCAGGCGCCGACACGCTAAACGGCGGCGCTGGTAACGATACGCTTTCAGGACTTGGCGGGGCGGACGCGCTTTACGGCTTTGGCGGGGCCGACATCCTCGATGGTGGTTCCGGCAGCGACACCATGGACGGCGGCGCCGGTGACGACATCTATTACGTCGATACGTCGACCGACCTGGTAATCGAAGCAGCGGGTGGCGGCACCGACACGATCCGCAGCACCAATAGCCGAACCCTCGACGCCAACGTCGAAAACGGAGAGCTTCTGGGCACCGGCGCGATCAACTCCACCGGCAACGCTCTGGCTAATACCCTTACCGGAAACAGCGGCGTCAATATCCTCACCGGCAACGCTGGCGATGACAGGCTGTTCGGCGGCGCGGGCAACGACACGCTGAGGGGCGGCACGGGCAACGACACCCTCGACGGCGAGGCCGGGGCGGACCGCATGGAAGGCGGCGACGGCAACGACCTGTTCACAGTCGACAATACCGGCGATACCATTGTCGAATGGGTCAACTCCGGTGCGGGCGGGGTCGATACGGTACGCAGCACCGTCAGTTTCACGCTCGCCATCAACGTCGAAAATCTCACCCTGCTCGGCACCAACAACCTCGATGCTACCGGCAATGGCAGCGCCAACATCCTGATCGGCAGTGACGCTGCCAATATCCTCGACGGCAAGGGCGGTAACGATACCTTGAGCGGCCTTGGCGGCAGTGACGCCTTCGTCTTTTCCGCCGCGCTGGGTTCCGCAAACATAGACAGGGTGACGGACTTTCAGAGCGGCATCGATCGGATTCACCTCGACGATGCTGTGTTCAGCGGCCTGCCAACGGGCAACCTTGCCGCAGGCGCTTTCGTCACCGGCTCACAGGCCTTGGACGCTGGTGACCGCATCATCTATGATTCAACGACCGGTGCGCTGTTGTTCGATAGCGACGGAACGGGGAGCAGCGGGGCGGTCCGGTTTGCCACCCTGTCCGCTGGGCTCACGCTGTCCAACGCGGACTTCTTTGTAATATGAGGCACTTTTAGCGTTTCCCTCGCGTCCACTCCGCACAGAATCCGCGCACATTACGTGGAATTACACTGAAAAGCGGCGGAAATGTTGGTCGGGGAAAGAGGATTCGAACCTCCGGCCCCTGCCTCCCGAAGACAGTGCTCTACCAGGCTGAGCTATTCCCCGACCGATCGTTCGCTCTCCCGATGTGCTCAGGGGGGCGAGGCAGGAGCGGGCCTATAGTCAGCGACAGGCGGGGTGGCAAGCGGGCAATCGCGCGGCTAGGGTATGCCGATGGCCCGCGCTGCGTCCCGTTCCGATTCGCCCGACGTACAGCATTGGGAATGGCAGTACCTCGACTTGATGCGCCGCATCCGGGATGAGGGCGATGAGCGGATCGACCGTACCGGGGTCGGCACCCGCTCGCTATTCGGCGCCGAGCTGCGCTTCGATCTGGCGGATGGCGCGATGCCGCTGCTCAACACCAAGCGGGTGTACTGGAAGACGGCGACGCGGGAATTCCTGTGGTTCCTCACCGGACAAACCAATATCCGGCCCCTTTGCGCCCAAGGCGTTGAGATCTGGACCGACTGGCCGCTTGACCGATACCGCCGCGAGACGGGCGAGGATATTGCCCGCGCCGTGTTCTCGCAGCGCATCGTCGCGGATGAGGCATTCGCGCAGGCGTGGGGCGATCTCGGGCCGGTTTATGGCAAGCAATGGATCGACTGGCCGGTTTACGAGCCGGCTGGAGACGGCCTGTTCAGCAAGCGCGCGCAGGGGGTCAATCAGGTCGCTCAGGTTGCCGAAAGCCTGCGCAGCAATCCCGGCAGCCGCCGCCATATCGTCGAGGGCTGGAACGTCGCCGAGCTTGACGCCATGGCGCTGCCGCCCTGCCACAAGACCTATCAGTTTCACGTCAGCGGAAACCGGCTGTCCGGCCTGCTTTACCAGCGCAGCTGCGACGTCGCGCTCGGCCTGCCGTTCAACTTGTGGGGCGCGGCGCTGTTCATCCGGCTGCTGGCGCAGCAATGCGATCTGGAACCGGGCGAGCTGGTTTGGGTTGGAGGAGATGTGCATCTTTACCGCAATCACGCCGCCCTGGTCGAAGAACAGCTGTCGCGCCGGCCTGCCGGGCAGGCGCGGCTGGAGATTGCGCGGCGGCCTTGCGACATATTCGGCTACCGGATTGAGGATTTCGCCGTGAGCGGGTACGAGCCGCAAGCGCCTATCCCGGCACCGGTGGCTGTATGACGACTCCCTGCCTCTCCCTATTGCCCGAGATTGTCGAAGGGCTTTTCTTCCCCTTCAGGCCTGGCGCTGCGGAAAAAGCGAAAGATTGCCTTTCGACGAGCTCGGGATGGACTGATTTAGGGTGCAGGGGATAATGTCCGAGCGGCTACGCAAACCAGGCAAGAAGCGCGGCAATCAGCCTCCGCTCGAACTCCATGTTCCCGAACCGAAATTTCGCCCAGGCGACACGGTCGATTATTCAGATCTGGTGATCCCCCCGGCCGGCGCCCAGCCGCGCCCCGACGAGACCTGCGCTGCGGCCGAAACCCATCCGCTGTGCCTCGATCTCGTCCGGGTGCTGGATGATGATCATCGCGCCGTCGGCCCCTGGGACCCAAGGCTCGACCCCGAGACGCTGCGCCGCATGCTGCGGGTCATGGCGCTCACCCGCGCATTCGACGAGCGCATGCATCGCGGCCAGCGGCAGGGCAAGACCAGCTTCTACATGAAATGCACCGGCGAGGAGGCGACCTCGGTCGCCGCCGCCTTCGCGCTGGCCGACGACGACATGGTTTTCCCCAGCTACCGCCAGCAGGGCATTCTGATTGCACGAAATCATCCGCTCGTCGAAATGGCGAACCAGATCTACTCGAACCGCGCCGACCGGCTGAAGGGCCGGCAGATGCCGGTCATGTATTCTTCACGCGATTTCGCCGTCTTCACCATTTCGGGCAATCTCGCGACGCAATATCCCCAGGCGGTCGGTTGGGCGATGGCATCGGCGATTCGCGGCGACAGTCGCATCGCTGCCGGCTGGATCGGCGAGGGATCGAGCGCCGAAGGCGATTTTCATGCGGCGATGACTTTTGCCGCAGTATTCAATGCACCGGTTGTCCTCAATGTTATCAACAACCAATGGGCAATTTCCAGCTTTTCGGGCTTCGCGGGCTCAGAGCGCACCAGCTTCGCTGCCCGCGCCATTGGATATGGCATTGCCGGCTTGCGGGTCGACGGTAACGATGCGCTTGCGGTCTACGCTGCGGTGCAATGGGCCGCCAACCGCGCGCGGGCCAATGCCGGGCCGACGCTGATCGAGCACTTCACCTACCGCGCCGATGCGCATTCCACCTCGGATGACCCTTCCGCCTACCGCTCCGTTCAGGAGCGTCAGGAATGGCCACTTGGCGACCCCGTCACACGGCTGAACCGTCACCTGATCGCGCTGGGCGAATGGTCGGCCGAGCAGCACGAGGCGATGGACCGCGAAGTTGCCGAGGAAGTTCGCGCCGCGACCAAGCAGGCGGAAAAAAATGGCATCCTCGGCCAGGGGATGCACCATCCGTTCCATACCATGTTCGAGGACGTCTACGAGGAGTTGCCCTGGCACCTTAAGGAGCAGGCGCAGCAGGCGATCCAAGAGCGGCGGCTCAAATGGCCCGGTTGGAAGGAATGACAATGGTCGAGGAAGGCCCGGTCTCGCTGTCGGAAGCGCCCACCCGCCGTCTCGGCATGATCGAGGCGATCAACGAGGCGCTCGATATCATGCTCGAGCGTGATCCCAATGTCGTGATCTTCGGTGAGGATGTCGGCTATTTCGGCGGGGTGTTCCGGGCGACGGCGGGGCTCCAGCAGAAATACGGCAAGAACCGCGTGTTCGATACGCCGATCAACGAATGCGGCATTATCGGCATAGCGGTGGGGATGGGCGCCTATGGGCTGCGGCCTGTACCGGAGATCCAGTTCGCCGATTACATCTATCCCGGCCTCGACCAGCTGATTTCCGAAGCCGCGCGGCTGCGGTACCGTTCGGCCGGCGAGTTCACCGCGCCGATAACCGTGCGCTCGCCGTTCGGCGGCGGCATTTTCGGCGGCCAGACTCACAGCCAGAGCCCCGAGGCGCTGTTCACCCATGTCGCCGGCTTGAAAACGGTCATCCCCTCGACCCCGCACGACGCCAAGGGACTGCTGATCGCAGCGATCGAGGACAACGACCCGGTGATTTTCTTCGAGCCCAAGCGCATCTACAACGGCCCGTTCGATGGCTATTACGAAAAACCGGCAACGCCCTGGGCCAGGCATCCCGGCAGTGATGTGCCCGAAGGCTATTACTCGATCCCGCTTGGCAAGGCCCGGATCGTGCGCGAGGGCGAGGCGCTGACGGTGCTCGCCTACGGCACAATGATCCATGTCGCCGAGGCGGTGCTGGCCGAAAAAGGCATCGATGCCGAGATCATCGATCTGCGCACACTGGTGCCACTTGACATAGAGGCTGTGGAAAAGTCGGTGCAAAAGACCGGGAAATGCCTGGTGATACATGAGGCGACCCGCACCTCGGGGTTTGGCGCCGAGCTCGCCGCGCTGGTGCAGGAGCGCTGCTTCTACCACCTCGAAGCGCCGGTTGAGCGGGTCACCGGCTTCGACACGCCCTATCCGCACAGCCTCGAATGGGCCTATTTCCCCGGCCCGATCCGCATCGGCGAGGCCGTCGACCGCTTGCTGGCGGCAGGCTGACCTCGGGTGGCGCGTTACATTTTCCGCTTGCCCGACATAGGCGAAGGTATTGCCGAAGCAGAGATTGTCGCCTGGCATGTCAAGCTGGGCGACCGGGTCGAGGAAGACGGCCGCCTCGCCGACATGATGACCGACAAGGCGACGGTGGAGATGGAAAGCCCGGTTGCCGGGACGGTGGTGGAGCTGGCGGGCGAGGTCGGCGATGTGGTGGCGATCCGCGCGCCGCTGGTGGTGCTGGAGGTCGACGGTGAGGGGGAGGCTGGTCCGTCGAAAAGCGCCGGACGCGCGGGGGGTGTGGGTCTGCATGTATCGCGTGACGAAAGCGAACCGTCCCAAGCCGGTACCCAAACATCCCCGCCC
>JANMCD010000059.1:0-5511 GCA_031360905.1 Novosphingobium sp. | reverse complement strand
CTGGCGATCGACTGCTGGCGGCTTGGTGAAGGCTGCGCGCCGGGCGAGGGGCCGGACGCCGCTCCGCTCGCCCTGATCGCCGAAACCGCGCATGGCCCGCGCATCGCCGCAGCCAATGCCGCCGGGCTTGAGGCCGGCGCGCGGCCTGGCATGATGCTCGCCGATGCCCGCGCGCTGTGCCCCGCTCTGGCGGTAGCGCCGTTCGATCCGGCGGGCGACCTCGCCTTTCTCGAACGCCTGGCGCTGTGGGCACAGCGCTGGGGCCCGTGGAGCGCGCTCGACCCGCCCGACGGGCTGATCGTCGATGTTACTGGGGTGGGCCATCTGTTCGGCGGCGAGGCTGCGCTGCTGGCCGATGCACGGGCGCGGCTGAGCGTGCGCGGGCTGGCGGCGCGGCTCGCCATCGCGCCAACCGCCGGTGCGGCTTGGGGCCTGGCGCATTGCGGGCCAGCCGGCGCGATTCTGGGGGCAGAGGACGATGCCGCCGCCTGCCTCGCCGCGCTTCCCGTCGCCGCGCTGCGGCTTGATGACGATATCCTGCTGCTGCTCCGCCGGCTCGGGCTCAAGCGGATCGGCGATCTCGGCGGCATCGCCCGCGAGGCGCTGGCCCGCCGCTTCCGCACCCGCCGCGCGCCCGCCGCCAATCCGCTGATCCGCCTCGACCAGCTGCTCGGGTTGGTGCCGGAACCGCTGTTGCCGGTGCTGGGCGTCGAAGCGCCTCTGGTCCAGCGCCGGCTGATGGAGCCGATCCGCCACCGCGCGCTGCTCGACCGGGTGTTGGCCGATCTCGCCGGCGATATGGCGCGGTTGCTCGAAGGCCAGGCGCTGGGCGCGCGGCGGCTGGAACTGGGGCTGTGGAAACTCGATGGCGAGGTGCTGGCGCGCCGCCTCGAACTTGCCGCCGCCAGCCGCGATCCCGCGCATATCGCTGGTCTGTTTTCCCGCAAGCTCGACGATATCGACGCCGGCTTCGGCATCGAACTGGTCCGCCTGCGCAGTCCGTGGACCGAGCCTCTGCCGCTCGCGCAAGGCGATTTCGAGGCCGCCGCCGAAGTGCATGGCACCAGCCTTGCCGCCTGTATCGACCGGCTGACGGTTCGCCTTGGTGAGGCTGCGGTGCGCCGCCCGGTTCCCCACGCCAGCCACGTCCCCGAGCGCGCCCAGCGCTGGCAGCCGCCGCTGGTGCCGGAAACCAGTTCACAAGGCGAATTAGCCTTCCATGGGAGGCCTTTGAAATTGCTAGACCGGGCAGAGGCCATTGCCGTGCTCTACGCCAGCCCCGATGGCCTGCCGCGCCGGTTTCGCTGGCGCGGGCAGGTGCATGAGGTCGCGCGCGCCGAAGGCCCCGAACGGATTGCTCCGGAATGGTGGCGCGAACGCTCCACGGTGCGGCTACGCGACTATTACCGGATCGAGGACGGGGAAGGGCGGCGCTACTGGATTTACCGGGCAGGGCTGGCCGGCGACGGCCGGGGCGGTGCGCCCGAATGGTTCCTGCAGGGGCTGTGTGGCTGATCGCGAGGACAAACGGAGAGGCGGAAAAAGCATAATTTTTCCGCCGCTCCTGCCGTTCCCCGAGAAGGTTAAAGCATCGGGTTCGACACCATCGCCTGCGCCGTCACCTCGTCGAGTACCTCCTGATTATTATCCTCCGGCTCAACGCCCCCGAGGAAGTTCAGCAGGTCGCGCTTCAACCTTTCGGTCTGGGTGGCGAACAATCCATGCGGTTCGCCGCCATATTCGATCAGCGTGGCATGCGGCACCTTGCGGGCGACTTCGCGTGCCGTTGGATCGATCGGCACGGTCTTGTCGGCGGTGCCGTGGATCACCAAGGTAGGCATGGTGAAGCTGGCAAGATCGGGGCGGAAATCGGTGGTGGCGAATGCCTTTGCCGCCGCCAGCGTCGGCCTCAGGCCGGCCTGCATCGCCGTGTTCCACGAGACATGCAGCGTTTCATCACTGACCGGACTGGCCAGCCAGCCGACGCCGTAGAAATCCTTGAAGAAGCTGGTGAAGAAATGCGCCCGGTCCTCCAGCATGCCTTGAGTCATTGCATCGAACGTCGCCTGCGGTACGCCGTCGGGATTGTTTTCGGTCTGGAGCATGTAAGGCACCACCGAAGATATCAGCGCCACCTGGCTGACGCCCTTGCCGCCGTGGCGCGAAAGATAGCGGGCAATCTCGCCGCCGCCCATCGAGAAGCCGACTAGCGCCGCGTCCTGTCCGCCGGCGCATTGTTCCATCACCGCCGCGAGATCGTCGGCGAAGGTGTCGTAATCATAGCCGCCGGAGGGCTGGTCCGATCGGCCAAAGCCGCGCCGGTCATAGGCGATCGCCTTGAAGCCGGCCTCGGCCAGCGCATGGCTGACCGGATCCCAGCTGTCGCCGGATAGCGGCCAGCCGTGGATCAGCACCACCGGGCGGCCTTCGCCCCATTGCTTGACATAAAGCCGGGTTCCGTCGCGGGTCTCGATCATCGGCATGGTGCAACTCCTTGCAATCTATCGCCGGAGAATGGTGGGAGGGGCTAAAGGTTCCGGTTTGGCAGGCGGCATTAGCCGGGGTGTTCCGCGCGCGAGGCAAAAGGCGACTAGCCTTTGGTTTCCATAGAACATATGAAGAACATTTCCGCTGTTCCCGGACCGCTGCCATGCCCGAAGCCCCGCTCACCCCCGAACGCCGCAGGATCCCGCAGGATCCCGCCGAAATTGCGCCTCCAGCCCGTGCGGCTTTTGTCGAGCTGGGGCTAGCGAGCTGTTTTTCCTTCCTGCGCGGGGCGTCGGATGCGGTTGATCTGGTTACCGCGGCGCGGGCGCTGGGCTATGACGCGCTGGGGATTGCCGATGCGAACTCGATGGCCGGGGTGGTGCGGCTCCACGGCGAGGCGCAGGCGCTCAAGCTGCGCCCGGTAATCGGCTGCCGGATCGAGACCGTCGAGGGGCTGGCGTTCCTCGCCTATCCGGCTGACCGCGCGGGTTACGGTAGGCTCTGCCGGCTGATCTCGGCGGGGCGGATGGCGACGCTGGACGGCGAATGGCAGGACAAGGGGGTGTGCCAGATTTCGGTTCCCATGCTGGGAGAGTATGCCGAGGGGGTGCAACTGGTTCTGGTGCCGCCTGGGGATTTGGCGGCGGAGTTCAGCATTGAGGTGGATAGCAACGTGATCCCCCTCCCGCTTGCGGGAGGGGCTAGGGGTGGGCCTGTTACTCCAAGCGATGCGCCCAGCCTTGAAGAGCCCACCCCCAACCCCTCCCGCAAGCGAGAGGGGCTTAAGAAGACCGCGCCGTTCCCCGACATCCTCCCCCATCTTACCGCCCAGCTCCCCACCCTGCGCCACCTCGCCGCCGCCTATCTCTACACCGGCGACGATATCGCCCGGATCGAGGCGCTGGACGCGCTTGCCAGGGCCAACGGCCTCACCCTCCTCGCCACCAACGATGTGCTCTACCACGCCCCCCACCGCCGCCCGCTGCAGGACGTGATGACGGCGATCCGTCACAAGACCACCGTCGTCCGCGCCGGCCATCTGCTCCAGCCCAACGCCGAGCGGCACCTCAAATCGCCCGAACAGATGCAGCGCCTGTTCGAGCGCTGGCCCCACGCCATCGCCGCCGCGCGCGAAGTCGCCGATGCCTGCCGCTTCAGCCTGGATGAGCTGCGCTATGAGTACCCGGAGGAAATCTGCCCGGCAGGCCTCGACCCCCAAGGCTGGCTCGAACGGCTGACCTGGCAAGGTGCGGACCAGCGCTATCCTTCGGGGGTGCCCGAAAGCGTGCGCGAAACCATGATCCGCGAACTCGCCCTGATCGCCAAGCTCAAGCTCGCCCGCTATTTCCTGACGATCAAGGACATCGTCGATTTCGCCCGCGGCCAAAACCCGCCGATCCTGTGCCAGGGGCGCGGCTCGGCAGCCAATTCGGCGGTGTGCTATTGCCTGGAGATCACCGCGGTCGATCCCGCCAAACATGCGCTGCTGTTCGACCGTTTCATTTCCGAGGAGCGCAAGGAGCCGCCCGACATCGACGTCGATTTCGAGCATGAGCGCCGCGAGGAGGTGATCCAGTACATCTACCGCCGCTACGGCCGCCACCGCGCCGGCCTGTGCGCGACGGTGATCCACTACCGCCCGCGCATGGCGATCCGCGAGGTCGGCAAGGCGATGGGGCTGAGCGAGGACGTCACCGCCGCCCTGGCGCGCACCGTCTGGGGCAGCCACGGCCATGAGATCGGCGAGAAGAATGTCGCGGAGACCGGCATGGATTTGTCGGATCCCCATTTCAGACGCGTACTCAACCTTACCGAGCAGATGATTGGCATGCCGCGCCATCTTTCGCAGCATGTCGGCGGTTTCATCCTGACGCAGGGTCCGCTGACCGAGACCGTGCCGATCGGCAACGGCGCCATGCCGGAGCGCAGCTTCATCGAATGGGACAAGGACGATATCGACGCGCTGGGTATCCTCAAGGTCGATGTGCTGGCGCTCGGCATGCTCACCTGCATCCGCAAATGCCTCGACCTGCTCGGCGCGCATCACGGGCAGAGCCTGACGCTGGCGAGCGTCCCGCGCGAAGATCCGGAAACCTATGCAATGCTGCGCAAGGGCGATTCGCTGGGCGTGTTCCAGGTCGAAAGCCGCGCCCAGATGAACATGCTGCCGCGCCTGCGCCCGCGCGAATTCTACGACCTCGTCATCCAGGTGGCGATCGTCCGGCCCGGGCCCATCCAGGGCGACATGGTGCATCCCTATCTCAAGCGCCGGCGGGGGGCGGAGCGGGTGGAAATCCCCGCGCCGGGACCGCAGCACGGCCCGCCGGACGAGCTGACCAGCATCCTCGCGCGGACGCTGGGCGTGCCGATCTTCCAGGAACAGGCGATGAAGATCGCGCTGGATGCAGCCAAATTCTCGCCCGCCGAGGCCAACCGGTTGCGCAAGGCGATGGCCACCTTCCGCAGCCGGGGCATGGTCGAGGAACTGCAGGACATGATGGTCGAGCGCATGGTTGCGCGCGGCTATGACCGCGACTTCGCCCAGCGCTGCTTCAACCAGATCAAGGGCTTCGGCGAATACGGCTTCCCCGAAAGCCACGCGGCCAGCTTCGCGCATCTGGTCTATGTCTCAAGCTGGCTGAAGTGCCACTTTCCGGCAGCCTTTGCCTGCGGGCTGCTCAATTCGCAGCCGATGGGCTTTTACGCGCCGGCGCAGATCGTGCGGGACGCGCAGGGGCATGGGGTGACGGTGCTGCCGGTGGATGTGAATGCCAGCGGGTGGGATTGTACGCTGGAACCGCTAAATCCTCCCCCTCTGGGGGAGGTGGCAGCGCGAAGCGCTGACGGAGGGGGTGTCTCACGCGGGGCCCCCTCCACCATTCACTACGCTCATGGCTCCCCTCCCCCAGAGGGGGAGGATTTGGTCGCCCTGCGCCTTGGCCTGCGCCAGATCGACGGCTTTCCCGAACACATCGCCGCCCGCCTGATCGCAGCGCGCGATCCGGGCGGAGCATTTGCCGATGT
>JANMCD010000045.1:0-11731 GCA_031360905.1 Novosphingobium sp. | reverse complement strand
CGGCAAGGCGCTTTTCCGTATCCATCATCGCAAACTCCGCCCTGCTTCGACTTCGGTCCGGGTCAGCCCAGCACCGCACCCCTCGAGCGGAGTTCCCGCCTGCTCCATCCGATACAATTCCTGCACGCGCTTGTCCTCGCTTTTGTCCTTGGCTGTCGTATCAAGGCGTCAGGCCGCCGCCGTCGCGGCCCGTACCCGCGTCGCTAGCATGAGCAGCACCAGCGATGCCAGCATGAAGGCGAGTGCAACGCCGATGACAGGGCGCACGCTTTGATCGGAAACCACGGCGGAGGCGATCAGTGGCCCCAGCGAGGTTCCCGATAACTGCGCGGGGCCCACCAGCATCGGCCCCCGGCCGCTCGGATCGAGGCCCAGCATAACCGGCATGTGGAACGGCGGTACAAATAGCCAGAGAAAGCCGATCGCCCCCACTGCCGCGAACATGGCGATCGAACCCCTCGATATGGCCAGTGCCACGAGTGTGGCGCCGACCATCAGAATACTGAATGTCCAGGCCCGCAATGGCGAAATGCGCGGGGCGAAAAATGTCGCGGCGAAACCGCCGACAATTTGACCCGCTAGCGCCACCGGGACTGCGTGGGCCGCATCGGCTGCCGGATAGCCCAGCTGCTTCAGAAGCGGCAGAATATAAACCCAGACCGACAGAATCCCTGCAAGGTAGCAGCTGATGGCTACGATCGCGAGGCCGGGAAGGAGCGGCGGCAACCCCAGTATCCCGGTATCCCGCCCGCCCATCGAATCCGGCATCAGGAAAACCGCTACCAGGAACAGGACATTCATCGCGCATAGTACGACATAACCGCCCGAAAAACCCAGCATCGGCGCGATTACAGCTGTCATCGCCTGCGAAAGAAACAATCCGAGGATCGATTGCGTCGTGATGTAAATGGCAAATATCCGCGCCGGAGTCGGACTCCGGGTGAACATCCCCATCAGGATCCAGATCAGAATTCCCGAACCCATACCGCCAAGCAGCCGCAGGGCAATGATAGCATGGCCGCTTGCCATGATCGTGCCGGCATTGGCTATCAGCAACAGCACCAGCGCTCCCCCAGCCAGGCGCCGCAGTTTGCGCAGGGGCAGGAAAAATGCCGCGAGCGTCGTTGCCAGCGTCATTCCTGCCGCTTCGGCGGTGGCCGCCACACCCATCTCGGTCAGACTTAACTTCCCGGCGCCCAGCAGCAGGCCGAGCAGGATCGGTTGCAGCACGCCGATACAGCCGGCCCCGGTGCCAAGCGCAACGACGGGCATCCACCAGCGCGGCGCGGCGAGGTCCGGGGTTTGAATTTCAGTCATCAGGGCGCGACTTCCCGCTTAACGAAGAACCGCGTCTTCTCCTGACGTCGGTCGCGACTTTTGAAGCCTGCTGCAAGCGGACAATTCAGACACCCGTGTACAAACTTGTCTGTTCGTCGAAAATCCAAGTGGAGGCATCGGCTCCGTGCCCGCCTGCTTCAGCCCGCAAGAATGCCAAAACTACCTCAGGAACTCCGGACATGCAAAGGCATTGGGTCGGCTGCAGGACAGCTTGGGCGAACGGCGTGATGTGTTTTTCCTAGCTGGCTAAACAGATCGCCGGCTTGCGGGACAAACACGTGCAATCGCGTCGCAAATTGCTCAAGACGCAGCGGTGGCTAACCGGGACTATTGGTGCCCCGGCCTGATGGAAACCGGTTGCGCCATGACGCTTGCGATCAAGCCAGTTCCAGATGCCTTGCCGGATCGTGCGATCCGGCTGCTTGGGTCAGTGCATCGAGAAACTGGTTGGTTGCCGCTTCCCACGAATGGCGGGCACCAAACACCGCAGCGGCTTGTCGGTCGAGCTGGAGCGCACGGTAGATCGCCAGGTCCAGATCACTGTCAGTCACACCGATCGTCGCCGGCATTTCGTTGCGGGGCCCGCGGCCCTGCGGGCCAAGAATATCCAGCGGGCCGGACACAGGATAGGCTGCCACCGGTAGGCCGCAGGCGAGTGCCTCGATAATGACCAGCCCGAACGTATCTGTCCGGCTTGGAAAGATGAAGCAATCGGCGCTGCGATAGGCGCTGGCCAGTTCCTCTCCCGCGAGCGAGCCGAGAAAGAGAACATCTGGGTAACGCTGCTTCAGTTCCGCGAGCGCCGGCCCGTCACCTACGACAACCTTGCTTCCGGCTACCCTGGACGAAAGGAAGGCCTCAAGATTCTTTTCGGCGGAGATCCGCCCGACATTGAGCAGGACGGGCCTCGGCAGCTCTGCCATGGCCGGGTGCAGTTCATGCCCCGGCCTGAACACCCAGCGATCGATCCCGCGGCTCCACAGACTTGTGTTGGCAATGCCGCGTCCCGCCAACTCGATCGCAAGGCTTTCGGTCGATACCAGGACGGTCTTGCTCGCTGCGTGGAAGCGGCGCAAGATTGGCCAGAACCGCTCGGCGCTCATGCCGGTTCGGACCGCGGCATAATCGGGAAAGCGGGTGTGAAATGCGGACGTGAATGGTACTTGGCGGGCCTTGCACCAGCCCCTTGCGCTCCAGCCTATCGGACCTTCCGTGGCAATATGCACGATGTCGGGTTGGAACGCATCGAGCATCCGCCGGGCACTGAAGCGCGGCAACATGGCAAGGCGGATCGATGTATAACCAGGCATCGGCATCGTCGCGAAGTGCTGCGGCGTAATCAGTTCGACCTCGTAGCCGCGCCGGTCGAGTTCCGCCACGGTGGCTCCGAGCGTCCGGACAACACCATTGACCTGCGGATACCAGGCGTCGGTTGCGATTGCGATCTTCATGCTTCCATCTCCGCAAGGCGGTTGCTCTGGGCTGATAAATTCATTTCCACCGTCCAATCGACTATCCGCATCGATCCCTGCGCATCCTCGACCAGCGCCGTGCAGCTTTCGACCCAATCGCCATCGTTGAAATAGGTAACACTGCCTATCTGACGAATCTCGGCACAGTGGATGTGGCCGCAGACGATGCCGTCGACTCCGCGCTGCAACGCCTCGTTGGCTAACGCGTCTTCGAAGTTGGAAACATATTGAACCGCATTCTTGACGCGTCGTTTCAGGTAGCTGGACAGTGACCAGTAGGGCATCTTGAATTGCCGGCGAACGCGATTGAACAGGATGTTGGCGCGCAGCAGCAGGGCATAGGCCTGGTCCCCCAGAAACGCGAGCCAGCGGGCATAGAGCACCACTCCGTCGAAACTGTCACCATGCGTGACGAGCAGTTTGCGCCCATCGGCGGTGACATGGATTGCTTCGAGGGCGAGTTCGATGCCGCCGAAGGTCATCCCTGCATAGTCGCGCAGCATTTCGTCGTGATTGCCGGCGACGAACACCACCCGCGTGCCGCGATGCGCCATCTTTAGCACACGCCGGATCACCTCGTTATGCGCATCCGGCCAATACCAACCTTTGCGAAGCCGCCAGCCGTCAACGATATCACCCACCAGATAGAGCGTCTCGCATTCAATAGACCGGAGGAAATCGACCAGCATGGCCGCTTTGCATCCAGCAGTCCCGAGGTGGATGTCCGATATCCAAACTGTACGAAAGCGGCGTTTGGGGCGAAACTCCTTAGGATCGGGCAAATCAAGCCAATCGGGTATTTTCCCGTTGCGCCCGGTATCGGTCGGCGCACTTGTCTTGGTATCGAGATGTTCAAACAACATCGGATCTGTCCCTGTCCGTTTACCTGAGACTAAACGAGGCAGATTGCACCAGTATGACGCTATGGAGTCACTTCCGTGACACCGTACCCGCCAGCTTTATCGGTCATTTATGCACCACGCGGCAGCGAGTTCGACTGGCTGGAAGGTCGGCGCGGGATTGCGGGGGTCGAAGCAACCCGGTCGCTCCTGTCGCAGCCGACCCGCGATTATGCGGTTTCCCTTCCAGGCAAGCCGGCATCAGCAGCAATCGCCACGAATGCGCATCGTAGCGCAAGCGTGTCCGCCAGGGTCCGCAGATTTTTTTCGATGCTGTCGTTGTACAACGCGGTCAGCGGTTCCCGGACAGCAAGGAGCAAAGCGCCGTCCTTCACGCCGAGCCAGCTGTTCGAAAGCGCTTCGGCTGTGCCTCCGCTGAGGCGGCGGCACAGCCTTATGGCCTGGCCCCAGGCAAGTGCTTCGCGCAAGCTTTCCTCCGGCGCCAGCCTGCCAAGTGCAGCGGGGAGTGCCGAGCGCCCGCTATTGGCCAGCAAAGCTGCCGCCAGCATGCCGCGTCCTTCCGCATCGACGCCGATCCAGCGCTTTCGCAGTGCCCAGTCGGCGGCATGCTCGGCGCGTAGATTGGGTTCAATCCGCCGGGATGCGAGCGCCAGCATTGTTGCCGCCAGCCGCAGATGTTCCTTGCCCTGGCCGTCAACCGGGTTCGCAGCTGCTGTCCAGCCGGCAACGCTCGCTGCCATCGCAGAGGAAGTGCCATGGTTCTCGATAAAGGCCGATACCCCCGCCAACAGAGGATGCTGGGTGCGGGCTGCCTTGTTGAGGTGCCGGTAGGCAAGTCCTTCCCGCAATCCCCAGGATGAGAAAACCAGGCGGGATGGCTGGATTTTCCCTACGAGGACATCAAGTAATGCCGCTGCATCGGGGAGGCTGGCTAGACGGGAAGCTGAAAGGCCCGGCACTTGAGCCAAACCGTTGCTCCCATTCTGCATGAGCGCCCGGCACAGTTCCCTCACCATCTCAGGAGCCAGTTCGAATCCGTGCGGATCGTCAAGCGGCCAGCCCATTGCATGCATCCCGTAACGGGCAAAAGCGCGGCATGAACCCCCGACGAGAAAAAGCGGCAATCCTTTTTCGCTCTTCCACTGCGCACTGCTCAGCGTCCTGGAGACCTCCGCCGCAAATTTTACGGGTCCATCGACACGAAATTGCGGCAGCCGAAGCGTGCCCAGCGGCATGCTGACGCCGTGCTCACAGATATCGCCGTCTATATCGACCAGCTCAAGGCTGCCCCCGCCAAGGTCGCCGACAACCCCCTTCGCCCCCGGGAACGCGGCCATAACCCCCATGGCGCTGGTCAAGGCTTCCTCTTCGCCCGAAAGCTGCCTTGGTTTGAGGCCGAGGGCGCAAACCTGCTCAAGGAATGCCTTACCGTTGGCCGCGTCGCGGGTGGCTGCGGTTGCGACCACTTCGACTTGCGGAACATCGAGTATCCGGACCAGCGCGGCGTAGCGCGCGAGCGCGGCGAGCGCCCGCGTCATTGACTTTTCGGCAAGCAAGCAGGCTTCGCCCGACCCCTTGCCAAGTCCCCGGCCAAGCTGGGCTGTGACTTTTTCATTATGCAGAACGATTGGCGCGCGGGCCGGTCCGCCAAAGACAACGAGGCGAACGGTGTTGGAGCCGATATCGATGATCGCCCGCTTGGGCTTCAAGGGGCTGCCGGTCCGGTTACGCATGTCCATAAGCAATCAGCGATCAATTTGCGCTGGTTTGCAGGGCCAGCTTTGGTACTTGCCGTCCAGCGTCCAGCGCCGCCCCTCGGCCCGATAGTGACGGATTGGTCATGAAATAGCGATGCAGATTGAATGGATCATCAATTTTTTCCATCCTGCTGTAAGTCCCATCCGGCCCCAGCAGCCAGCTTTGCTCGGTATCGAGCAGATTGGCCAGCATAACCTGATCCAGGATCTGCTGATGAACCGTGGGGTTCGTAATAGGAACGAGAACCTCGACCCGTCGGTTGAAATTGCGCGACATTCCATCGGCCGAGGAAATGAAGACTAGCGCATTCTTGTTAGGCAGCGAGGAACCGCGAGCGAAAGCCCAGATTCGGCTGTGCTCCAGGAAACGGCCGATAATCGACTTGACCATGATCGTTTCCGACAGCCCCGCCACGCCCGGGCGAAGACAGCAGATGCCGCGCACCACCAGATTGATCTCGACCCCGGCCGAGCTGGCCTTGTAGAGATACATGATAAGATCGGCATCGGTCAGCGAATTGAGCTTTGCCCAGATCGCCGCCGGCTTGCCCTTCTTCGCATTAGCGATCTCGCCATCGATGCATTCGTACAGCTTTTCGCGCAGCGCCAATGGAGATATCGCCAGAAGTTCGGCGCCGGTCGGCTCAACATAGCCGGTGATGAAATTGAACACCCGCGTGGCGTCGCGCCCGGCTTTGGGATCGGCGGTAAAGAAGCTGAGATCGGTGTAGGTGCGAGCGGTGACGGGGTGGTAGTTCCCTGTCCCGAAATGACAGTATGTGCGATAGCCATTGCCCTCGCGCCGCACTACCATCGAAACCTTGGCGTGGGTTTTCCAATCTATAAAGCCATAGATCACTTGGACACCGGCGCGCTCAAGCTGCGAGGCCCAGAGCAGATTCTGCTCCTCCTCGAACCGCGCCTTGAGTTCGACCACGGCGGTGACTGACTTCCCCGCCTCGGCCGCTGCGATCAACGCTGCGATCACGGCGGATTGTTTGCCTGCTCGGTACAGCGTTTGTTTGATCGCTACGACATCGGGATCGGACGCTGCCTGGCGCAGGAAATCGACCACAACCTCGAAGCTTTCGTAAGGATGGTGTATGACGATATCTTTCTCACGGATCGCGGCAAAACAATCGCCGTCGTGGGCGAGGATGCGTTCGGGATAGCGCGGACTGTACGGCTCGAACTTCAGATCGGGCCGGTCTTCTTCGACCAGCGCCGCAAGCCCGCTGATGCCGATCAGGCCATCGGTCTTTATCACCATCGCCCGGTCCAGCCCCAGCTGATCGCGCAGCAAGGCTTCGGCAGCTGGATCGAAATTCTCCTGCAACTGCAACAGGATCACCTTGCCCCTGCGGCGGCGCTGAATTGCAGTGCGGAAATGGCGAACGAGGTCCTCGGCATCTTCCTCGATCTCGATGTCGCTGTCGCGCAACACCCGAAAGACGCCGCTTCCTTCGACAATGAAACCCGGAAACAGCAACTCGGCATGGCGGCAGAGCAGGTTCTCCAAGCCGATGTAGAGCGCCGCATCGCCTGAAACCCGGATAAAGCGCGGCAGGGCGATAGGGATGAGCACCATCTCCATCACCCGCGCGCCATCTGCGATCCTGACCAGCGCAAACAGCATCCCCATCCCCTGGCTCGCAACAAAGGGGAACGGATGCGCGGGATCGATTGCCTGGGGAGTAATCACCGGAACGATGTGCGATACGAAATAATCACTGAGCCAGCGGGTCTCCCGTTCGTTGAGTGTCTCGTCGCCAACTAGGGAAATACCCTCGCCTGCCAGCTGTTCACGCAAACCGCGCCACACGTCCTGCTGCTCCGATTCGAGAGCCAGGACAGCGTCGCGGATAGCGGTAAGTTGCTGCGATGGTGTCCGCCCATCGATCGACACTTCCTCGATCTGGCGCCGGGCCTGTCCGGCAAGACCAGCTACGCGCACCGACATGAATTCATCGAGGTTGCTGCCCGAAATCGAGAGGAATCGAAGCCTCTCGAGCGGCGGATAGTCTAGATTGCGTGCTTCGGCGAGGACGCGACGATTGAAGGATAGCCAGCTCAGTTCACGGTTGAAGAAAGGAACTTCCGCCTTCGCCGCGCCGCCGCTGACCAACTGATCCGCGCCCTTATCCATCTGAATCCCTTGCAGGCTGTTGTCCGCAACCCGATGCTGGGTGGGTGTTACATTTACATGACAATCAAAGTGTATCCAATTCGAAGAGGAAATCCGCCAGATGGTTCCCTATTGAATTGATAAATATATGCCCAATTTCAATCAAAGACCGTGTCCGAATCAGCGCAGATTAGAACCCTGGCAAACCGCCAAGTCATCGGGGCGGTTCATTTGCTACCTCGCCGCAGTCCGGCTGCAGAGGCGCTAAAGCAAACCTGGTTCTGCCCTGACTTGCTTTCGCTATTCAAACTTGGCAGTTAGCGACAGGTCAATCCCAGGCGAGGAATACGGGCCATGGCCAAGATCGTCGCTGTCTACAGCATGAAGGGTGGTGTCGGGAAAACCACCCTGGCGGTCAACCTTGCCTACTGCTCGGCGTCGCACTCGTCGCGGCGGACGCTGCTTTGGGATATCGACGCTCAGGGCGCGGCATCATTTCTGTGCGGCCAGGAACGCCCCCTTTCGCAGGCGAGCCGCGTTTTCTCGCGTGAAGTCGAGCCATCGGCCCTGATCGAGCCGACCCGCTGGCCAAGGCTCGATCTGCTGGCCGCCGATATGTCGCTGCGCCATCTCGAACAGACATTTTCCGATCTGGAGAAACCCAAGCGGTTGCGCAAACTGCTGCAGACGCTCGCCCCCGCCTATGACCGCATCATCCTCGATTGTCCGCCCGGCCTGGGAGAGGTCAGTGACCAGCTGTTCCGCGCCGTCGATATGATCGTTGTGCCCGTACCGCCGACCCCGCTCGCGCTGCGGTCGCTCGCGCAGATCCAGGAGCATCTTGCGAGCGATCATGAGCGGCTGCCGCAATTGCTGCCGGTGATCTCGATGGTCGATCGGCGCAAGAACCTCCATCGCGAATTCGTGGCCGCGCATCCCGACTGGCCGGTCATTCCGATGGCCAGCGTTGTCGAACGGATGGCGGTCGAGCGATCGCCGGTGATTGCCTCTGCGGGCAGATCTCCCGCAGCCAAGGCAATCAGCGACCTCTGGATCCAGCTTGAACGGCGCTTGATCGCAATGCCGCAGTCCAAGGGGCAGGCCGCCAGCAGCAAATTGGCCCGCATTTCCCCAAGCGTTCGTTAAGGAACCGATATCGTGGCCTGCCCGGCTGAAACCGAGATCAAGCTCGCTGCCACGCCTGCCATGTTGCGGAAGCTGCGCTCGCATCCAGTGCTGGCTGGTGCAGAGCAGACTGACACCCTCGTCACAACCTATTTCGATACGACAGACGCAAGACTTAAGCGGGGCGGTGCGGCCTTGCGCATTCGCGAAAGTGGGAAAGCGCGTGAACAGACGCTCAAGCTGACCTTGCCGGGCGGGACAGCCGTACAGCGCGGGGAATGGAATGCAGCTGCTGCCAGTGATCTTCCCGAGCCATCGGCTTTTCCGGTCAAGCCGAGGACCGCAATTGTCCGCCTGCTCGATGGCGCAGCACTGGGGCCGATCGCGATAAACCGGATCAAACGGACGAAACGCCGGTTGCACTTCGGCGGCTCTGCCATTGAAATTGCCTTCGATCTCGGGACGATTGAGGCCGGAGGTCGCGAGAAAGCTATTTGTGAGCTCGAGATCGAACTGGTCGAAGGCCATCTCTCCGATGTCATTGCGCTGGCGTTGCATTTGCCCCTTGGGCCGGATCTGAGTTGGTCGGTAAGCAGCAAGGCGGAAAGGTGTTATTTGCTGGCCTATGATGATTTGCAGCCCCCGGCGATCCGCGCTGGGCCGGTGAAGCTCTCGACTACTATGGATGCTGCGAGTGGATTCCAGGCCATCGCTTGGAACTGCCTCGGACAATTGCTCGCCAATTATCCGCTGGTGATCGCCTCTGGCGATGCAGAGGCCGTGCACCAGAGCCGCGTTGCCATTCGCCGGCTGCGCGCTGCCTGTAGCTTGTTCAAAGATGTGGCGGACGATGAAGAAGCGCCGGTGCTGCGTGCAGAACTCAAGGCAGTGGCCCTGGCACTTGGCCCGCCACGGGATTTGCACGTGCTGATCGGCAGGGTCTCGACGGCGGCCGGGGCCAGCGACCAGGATGCCGGCGAACTGCTGGCCCATCTAAGCGCGCGGCTGGATGCAGCTACGCAATCGGCGCAGACGTTATTGGCCGGAGGCTCGTTTCAGCGCCTGCTGTTTCAGTTCGCGGGCTGGATCGAGGGCGGCAAATGGCTGAAGCGGAAGGGAGAAACTGGCGGTAATCAACCTCTGGCACCCTTCGCCACTCGCGCTCTGTCCAGACGGCGTCGGAAGATGCGGCGACTGAGTGCCCCCCTGTCCGACATGTCGGATGCCGCCCGTCATCAGCTCCGCATAGATGCGAAGAAGCTGCGTTATGCAGCGGAGTTCTTCGCTTCCATTTACCGGGGTCGGAAACCCACCAAGCAAAGACGGGCGTTCATGACGGCGCTGGGGCGGCTGCAGGACAGTTTGGGCGAACTCAATGACATGATAGTCGCTGCCATGGCTCGGAAAACCTTGTTCGAAGGCCTTGAGCCCATCTTCGCAGCCAAGCTGGCGGCGCAACTTGATGAGCTCCTCGCCGATCACGAGAAATCGCGCGGCAAGCTGCTCAAGGCTGCCTGTCGATCCCTGGCCCGGGTCGCCGGGGCCACCGCTTGGTGGAAAGTCGGTTAGGGGATGGCCGCGACATTGCCGGCCCCATCCAACCTTCCGCCCCATCCCAGACTGGTCGGGGCGCCAGACTTTGTGATGCTGGGTGCATTGCCTGATACAACCCCGCTGATTGCGCAGGCTCGGCTGCTTGGCGCTCAGATCGACACCCGTGCTATGGTGGCTGACGCGTCCGCTGCGACGCTGGCGCCAGAGGCAGGCCTGACCTTCGTCTTCCGCTATGGCGTAGTCGTGACCATTGGCTCAGGCGGCGAACCGACCGATCGGCTGGACGCGGCACTGCGAAGCTATGTCATCGATCCGACACCCATGCAGGAGATCGAATCTGCGACTATCGAGCTCAGGACTGACGGCGGCGACAGGATCGGCGATGGCGGGCAGATCCAGTTGGTCAACATCAGCCATGAGCGCCTGTTGCTTGCAGCAATCGTGCTCGCCCGCAGCGTCGTGCTTGCGCGCGACGAATTCCTCGTGTCGGAAGCCTTCGACCAGATTGCACCGCTCGTATCTGACCTGCGCGAAAACGGGCGTGCCCGTCTGGCAATCCGGCCAGCCATGCGGCTGGTCGGCAACGTCCTTGCCGCCCGCCACCGGTTGACGGGAACGGCCCAGGTCGATGAACGCCCCGATTTGCTGTGGGATCATTCCGCGCTGGACCGTCTCTATGCCCGACTCGAAGCAGAATACGAACTGAAGGAACGCGCCGAGGTGCTCGAGCGCAAGTTCGGCGCTCTTGGCGATTTCACCGAGGTTCTGCTCGACATCGTCCAGGACAAACGGGCCTATCGCGTCGAAGTTGCGATCATTGCACTCATCGCTATTGAAATCGTGCTGACGCTTTTCACCATGTTAGTACTCTAAATCCAGGCTCTGGACGAACTATTGATCCTTTTTATCGAATCGGCAAAGAACTGGGATGACTAACTGGCGGAGAGGGGGATTCGAACCCTCGATACGGTTGCCCGTATGCCGCATTTCGAGTGCGGTGCATTCGACCTCTCTGCCACCTCTCCGAGAAGCGCATAGGCGAGGCTGCGGGCCTGGCCTGGTCGGCGAAGCGGGGCGGTTAGCGCAAGCCTGCGTTCTTGCCAAGCCCTTGGCGTTTACCGGTGGGGACGAGCCGGCAGCGCGCGCTTGTTTCACGGACGCGCAAATCCTATATGGCCTGCGGTATGGAACGCGCGAGCTTCTTCTCTCCCCAGGCCGGCCGGCTGATCGATGCGCCGCTGCGCACCGATGCGCGCTTCGCGATCGGCGATATCGTACGGCACAGACTCTACGATTTCCGCGGTGTCGTGTTCGATATCGATCCAGTCTTCGCCAACAGCGAGGAATGGTACGAATCGATCCCCCAGGACGTCCGCCCGACCCGCGAACAGCCGTTTTACCACCTGCTGGCGGAAAACGGCGAAGGCAGCTATGTCGCCTATGTCAGCCAGCAGAACCTGCTGGGCGACGGCGAAAGCGGTCCGGTCGAGCACCCCTCGC
>JANMCD010000034.1:0-4666 GCA_031360905.1 Novosphingobium sp. | reverse complement strand
CGGCGATCAAATGGCCGTTCACGTGCCGCTTTCCCTGGAAGCCCAGCTGGAAGCCCGCGTGCTGATGATGTCGACCAACAACATCCTCAGTCCCGCCAACGGCAAGCCGATCATCGTCCCGTCGCAGGACATGGTGCTGGGGCTGTATTATCTCTCGATGGACATCGAGGGCGAGCCGGGTGAGGGCATGCTGCTCGCCGATCTCGCCGAAGTGCATCAGGCGCTGGAAGCCGGCGCCGTCACGCTGCACTCCAAGGTCACCAGCCGGGTCCCGCAGACCGACGAGCAGGGCAAGCAATATCTGCGCCGATTCGAGACCACGCCGGGCCGTATGCTGATCGCCGAGTGCCTACCCAAGAGCCACAAGGTGCCCTTCGAAATCGTCAACCGCCTTCTCACCAAGAAGGAAATCGGCGACGTCATCGATCAGGTCTATCGCCACACCGGCCAGAAGGACACGGTGCTGTTCGCCGACGCGATCATGAGCCTGGGCTTCCGCCACGCGTTCAAGGCCGGCATTTCCTTCGGCAAGGATGACATGATCATCCCGGATTCGAAGGTCGGGCTGGTCGATGAGACCAAGGCGCTGGTTGCCGATTACGAGCAGCAGTACCAGGACGGGCTGATCACCCAGCAGGAAAAGTACAACAAGGTGATCGACGCGTGGAGCCGCTGCGGCGATCAGGTGGCCAACGCCATGATGGACGAAATCCGCGCCACGCCCAAGGACGAGCATGGCCGGCAGAAGCCGATCAATTCGATCTACATGATGAGCCATTCGGGCGCGCGCGGTTCGCCGACGCAGATGAAGCAGCTGGCGGGGATGCGCGGGCTGATGGCCAAGCCTTCGGGCGAAATCATCGAGACGCCGATCATCTCGAACTTCAAGGAAGGCCTGACCGTCCTTGAATATTTCAACTCGACCCACGGTGCCCGCAAAGGCCTGGCCGATACCGCGCTGAAGACGGCGAACTCGGGCTATCTGACCCGCCGCCTGGTCGATGTGTCGCAGGACTGCGTCGTCGTCATCGAGGATTGCGGCACCGAGCGCGCGCTGGAGATGCGCTCCATCGTTCAGGGCGGCTCGGTCATCGCTTCGCTGGGCGAACGCATCCTTGGCCGCACCCTGGCCCAGGATATCACCGACAAGGACGGCGCGATCATCGTCAAGAGCGGCACGCTGCTCGATGAACCGACCACGGCCGCGATCGAGGCGACTGGTATTCAGGCCGCCCGCATTCGCAGTCCGCTGGTCTGCGAGGCCCCGCAGGGCGTCTGCGGCAAGTGCTACGGTCGCGATCTGGCGCGGGGCACGCCGGTCAACATCGGCGAGGCGGTCGGCGTCATCGCCGCCCAGTCGATCGGCGAGCCCGGCACCCAGCTGACCATGCGCACCTTCCACATCGGCGGCGCGGCGCAGGTCAACGAGCAGTCGCACCTCGATACGCTGTGCGACGGCACGGTGACCTACCGCGACATCCCGACCATCACCGACAAGCGCGGGCGGCGCCTCAGCCTGGCGCGCAACGGCGAGATCGTGGTGTTCGACAGCGACGGGCGCGAGCGCGCGATCCACCGCGTCCCCTATGGCACCCATCTGCTCCACGCCGATGGCGCCATCGTTGCCGAGGGCGATCGGCTGGCCGAGTGGGATCCGTTCACTCTGCCGGTGATCACGGAAAAGCCGGGCATCGTGAAGTACCAGGACCTGATCGATGGGCGCACGCTTACCGAGCAGGCTGACGAGGCGACTGGCATCACCCAGCGCATCGTCACCGAGAACCGCGCTACCGGTCGTTCCAAGAAGGAAGATCTGCGGCCGCGGCTGACCCTGCTCGACGAGGCCAGCGGCGAAGCGGCGCGCTACATGATGGCGCCAGGCACGTCGCTCTCGGTCGAGGACGGGCAGAAGGTCGAGGCCGGCGACGTGCTGGCGCGCGCCAGCCGCGAAGCCGCCAAGACTCGCGACATCACCGGCGGTCTGCCCCGCGTTGCGGAACTGTTCGAAGCGCGCAAGCCGAAGGACAATTCGATCATTGCCAAGATCGACGGCCGGATCGAATTCGTTCGCGACTACAAGGCCAAGCGCAAGATCGCGATTGTGCCGGAGGAAGGCGAGACGGTCGAATATCTCATTCCCAAGAGCCGGGTGATCGACGTTCAGGAAGGCGACTTGGTCAAGAAGGGCGATAACCTCATTTCGGGCTCTCCCGATCCGCATGACATACTCGAAGTCATGGGGGTCGAGGCGCTGGCCGAATATCTCGTCGCCGAGATCCAGGAAGTCTACCGGTTGCAAGGCGTGAAGATCAACGACAAGCATATCGAGGTGATCGTCCGGCAGATGCTGCAGAAGGTCGAGATCACCGACGGCGGCGAGACCACCCTGCTTGTCGGCGAACAGCTCGATTATGAGGAAATGAACGAATACAACGCCAAGCTCGCGCCCGGGCAAAAGTTTGCCGAAGGCAAGCCGGTGCTGCTCGGCATCACCAAGGCGAGCCTGCAGACGCGTTCGTTCATCTCGGCGGCCAGCTTCCAGGAGACCACCCGCGTGCTCACCCAGGCGGCGGTCGAGGGCAAGACCGACTCGCTGATCGGTCTCAAGGAGAACGTCATTGTCGGCCGGCTGATCCCGGCGGGCACCGGCGCCGGCATGAACCGCCTGCGGGTTGCCGCCTCCAGCCGCGACGCTGCGCTTCGCGCGCAGTACCGCAAGCTCCAGGAATCACTCATTGCGCCGGCTTCGGCGGCGGAAGAACATGCAGCCGAACTTGCTCAAGGTCCGGAAGCGGCCGTTGGCGACGATCCGCTGGCGGCAGTCCAAGGCGAAACCCACGGCTCCGATGCCGACGCCGGAGACTACCTGATCACGGGCAGCGAAGCGCAATAAGCGTCGCTTCCTGGCAACCCTGCGCAAAGGCCCCGTTGGGACGTCCCGGCGGGGCCTTTGGCTATGCGCCCGTCTACTGGTGGTAGATGATCATCCGGTCACCCTGCAGCTCGACCTTGCCGAGCTTTGCCAGCACCGACTGGCCAAGCAGGTTTGTCCCCAGACCGCCGATCACCATCGCCTGGACATTGCGGAACTCATCGCCGCCCAGTTCAATCCGGTCCAGCTCGACAATAGTGCCATAGCCGGTGCCCGAGGCGGTCTGGGAAATTGGCTCGAAGCTGTCGGGATCGATATCGAAGCCAAGGCGCTGTGCGTCATCCACGGTCAGCGCCACCGTGTCTGCCCCGGTATCGATAAGGAAGTTCACGTCTTCACCATTGACCAGGACGCTGAGGTGAAACTGGCCGGATGAGTCGCGGTCGATTGCGGTCACCTGCATCGCATTCAGGCTGGCATCCCCGGCGTTTTCGCTTCGGACAGTGCCCGGTTGGGTAACCGAGGCTTTGCCCGCTGATCGAGGCGGCACCGACAGCGTCGGCGCATACGAATATGCCGCGAAGGCCAAGGCACCGGCCATGAACAACAGGCGTTTCATTGGCAGCAAGCTAACTGCCAGAGGTTACTGTTTTGCCAACGCCTACTCTGCTGCTTCAGACCCGCAGCTTGCGGCCTCCAGTTCCGCCGCCTTCGCCTCGACCAGCGCGACGATATGATCGAGCATATCCGCGCTCTGGACGTGGTGATCGGTGACGCCCGAGAGGTACACCATATGCTTGCCGTTACCGCCGCCAGTGATGCCGATATCGGTCTCGCGCGCCTCGCCGGGGCCGTTGACCACGCAGCCGAGCACTGACAGCGACAGCGGCGTCTTGATGTGGCTGAGCCGGGTTTCGAGCGCTTCGACCGTGCGGATCACGTCGAAGCCCTGGCGCGCACAGCTCGGGCAGGAAACGACGCGGACACCGCGGGTGCGCAGCCCGAGCGACTTGAGGATTTCAAAGCCGACCCGAACCTCTTCTTCCGGCTCGGCGGACAGCGATACCCTAATGGTGTCGCCGATCCCGGCCCACAGCAGATTGCCGATGCCGATGGCGCTCTTGACGGTGCCGCCGATCAGCCCGCCGGCCTCGGTGATGCCGAGATGCAGCGGGCAATCGACCGCGTCCGCCAATTGCATATAGGCCGCGACGGCAAGGAAGGTATCGCTCGCTTTCACCGCCACTTTGTATTCGTGGAAATCATGGTCCTGCAACAGCTTGATATGATCGAGCGCGCTTTCGACCAACGCATCGGGGCAGGGCTCGCCGTACTTTTCCAGCAAGTCCTTCTCGAGACTGCCGGCATTGACGCCGATGCGGATAGCGCAGCCATTGGCCTTGGCCGCGCGCACCACTTCGGCGACTCGCTCCGAGGAGCCGATATTGCCCGGATTGATCCGCAGACAGGCGGCGCCGGCATCGGCGGCCTCAAGCGCGCGCTTGTAGTGAAAATGGATGTCAGCGATCAGCGGCACCCGCGCCGCGCGGACGATCTGGCGCAAGGCGGCGGTGCTGGCCTCATCCGGACAGGAGACACGGATGAGGTCGGCGCCGGCCTCTTCGCAGCGGCGGATCTGGTCGATCGTCGCCGCCGCATCCGAGGTGAGCGTGTTGGTCATCGTCTGCACCGTGATCGGCGCATCGCCGCCGACGGGCACGGCGCCGACCATGATCTGGCGGCTCTTGCGGCGCGCGATATCGCGCCAGGGTCTGATCGAGGACATCGCCGCCC
>JANMCD010000013.1:0-4940 GCA_031360905.1 Novosphingobium sp. | reverse complement strand
GTGCGGATGCACCGGGCCGAGGTGGCTGACGATATCGCGCACGATGGTCAGCGCGTGTTCGTCGTTCTCGGCAAGATGGTCGGTGACGCCGGACCTGCGGGAGTGCAGCTCGCCGCCCCCCAGCTCCTCGGCGCTGATTTCTTCACCCGTCGCGGCTTTCACCAAGGGCGGCCCAGCGAGAAAGATCGTGCCCTGGTTCCGCACGATGACGCTCTCGTCGCTCATCGCCGGGACGTATGCCCCACCCGCGGTGCAGCTGCCCATGACGCAGGCGATCTGCGGGATGCCCTTGGAGGACATCACCGCCTGGTTGAAGAATATCCGCCCGAAATGGTCGCGGTCGGGAAAGACTTCGGCCTGATGCGGCAGGTTGGCGCCGCCGCTGTCGACCAGGTAGATGCAGGGCAAATGGTTGGCCTCGGCGATTTCCTGCGCGCGCAGGTGCTTTTTCACCGTAATCGGGTAATATGTGCCGCCCTTCACCGTCGCATCATTACAGACGATCATGCACTGGCGGCCCGAGACGCGGCCGATGGCGGTGATCAGGCCCGCCCCGGGAATTTCGTCGCGGTGCAGGCCGTTCGCCGCCAGCTGGCCAAGTTCGAGCAGCGGCGAGCCGGGATCGAGCAGGCGTTCGACGCGCTCGCGGGGGAGCAGCTTGCCGCGCGCGGTATGCCGGTCGCGCGATTTCTGGTCGCCGCCGAGCGCCGCCACGGCGACGCGGGTGCGCAGTTCGGCGGCCAGAGCGCGGTTGTGCGCGGCGCGCGCCTGCGCCTCGGCGCTATCGGGGTTGAGACTGGTGGAGAGAACAGGGGCGCTCATGCTGCTCCGATCAATTCGCGGCCGATCAGCATACGCCTGATCTCGCTGGTGCCCGCGCCTATGTCGAGCAGCTTGGCATCGCGCAAGTAGCGTTCGACCGGCCAGTCCTTGGTATAGCCCGCGCCGCCCAGCGCCTGCACGGCCTCGCCAGAGGTGCGGAAGGCGTTTTCGCTGGCGAGGAGAATTGCGCCCGCCGCATCGAAGCGCGTGGTCTGGCCGGCGTCGCAGGCACGGGCCACCGCATAGACATACGCCCGCGCCGATTGCAGCGCGACATACATGTCCGCGACCTTGGCCTGCATCAGCTGGAAAGCGCCGATCGGCTGGCCGAACTGCTTGCGCTCACGGACGTAGGGGATCACCGTATCGAGACAGGCCTGCATGATGCCGATCTGGATGCCCGAGAGCACCACCCGTTCATAGTCCAGGCCGGACATGAGCACGCCAACCCCGCCGTGAAGCGGACCGAGGATGTTTTCCTCCGGCACGAAACAATCGTCAAACACCAGTTCCGCCGTCGGCGAGCCGCGCATGCCCATTTTGTCGATCTTCTGGCCAATGGAGAAACCGGGGAAGTCTTTCTCGATCAGGAAGGCGGTTATGCCGCGGCTGCCGTCGCCGGTTTTGGCATAGACCACGAGTGTATCGGCATAGGTGGCATTGGTGATCCAGAATTTGGTGCCATTGAGCCGGAATCCGCCCGCGACCGCCTCGGCCCGCAGTTTCATCGCGACGACGTCCGAGCCCGCCCCCGCTTCCGACATGGCAAGGCTGCCGACATGCTCGCCCGAAATCAGCTTGGGCAGATATTTCGCCTTCTGCTCGGGATTGCCCCAGCGGCGGATCTGGTTGACGCAGAGGTTGGAATGCGCGCCGTAGCTTAGCCCCACCGATGCCGAGGCCCGGCTGACTTCCTCCACCGCGATGACATGGTCAAGATAGCCCAGCCCCAGCCCGCCATATTCCTCCTCGACGGTAATCCCGTGCAGTCCCAGCAAACCCATCGCCGGCCACAACGCGCGCGGGAACCAGTCTTCAGCATCGACCCTGGCAGCCAGCGGGGCGATCTGTTCATCGGCGAAGCGCGCCGTAGCCTCGCGGATCATGCCAGCGCTCTCGGGCAGGCCGAAATCGAAGTGGGGCGTGGCGCGTGTCGTCATGCGTGAGCAATCCTTCCAATCACAGAAAGCCGGGGTTACGCTTCCGGCCCAGCGCGGTCCAGCAGGACAATTTGCCGCTATAGCGCAAATCCCCGGTTCTATTGGTCTCGCGAATCTGCCCCGGTGCTTGTCAACGGCGGACAGCGCGTGCTTATGGCCGCGCGGAAACTTAGCGCCAACTGCGGGCGGCCATGCTAACCGGTTCACGGATGGCTAATGAGCAAGACGATAAAAATGGGCACAATTCCCTATCGCAGAGGACGTACGCCGGACATGAAACTCAAGACCATTCTTCCGCTCGCCGCTGCTGGCCCGCTCGCCATGGCCACCGCCCTGCCCGCCGCGCCTGCTGCGCCGGGGCCGGACGGAGCTGCCCTGTTCCGCCAGCGCTGCGCCGGCTGCCACTCAGTCGCGCCGGGCGCGGGGGCGATGGTGGGGCCTAACCTTGCCGGGGTCGTCGGCCGCAAGGCCGCGTCCGCCAAATTCACCTATTCGCCGGCATTGAAAGCTTCCAAACTGGTGTGGAACCGCGCCACTCTTGACCGCTTCCTTACCGCGCCGATGAAATTGGTGCCCGGTACGCGGATGGTGGTCTCGGTATCCGATGCCCGGCAGCGCGCGGCGATCCTCGACTTTCTGGCAAAGCCCGCCAAGTGAACCATGACCGCGCCGCTGCTCGAAGGAGCTGACTGGCCGGTCTTCGGCTGGGACGACGATATTCGCCCGGCGCTGGCGGAAGCGCTCGCGGCGGGCCGGTCGTCAGCGCTCGCCACGCTGTTCCAGGTCGAGGGCAGCGCCCCGCGCGGACCCGGCGCGCAGATGCTGTTCGATCCCCCCTACGCCAGCGGCTATTTCTCCGGCGACTGCATCGAGGCTGACGTCGCCTCCCACGCCGCCGAAGTGCTGGCGGACGGCAAGCCGCAGCATCTCCACTACGGCACCGGCAGCCCATGGATCGACATCCGCCTGCGCTGCGGCGGCACGTTGCATGTACTGGTCGAGCGAATTGCCCCCGACAGCGGCGCGGCGGGGGCGCTGATCGAACATGCCAGTGCGCGCCGCCAGTGCCTGTGGTCGAGCGACGGCACCGGGCAGCAGGTCAGCGTCGGGACCGGCCCACTGCTTGCCGTCAGCGGCGATCCGCTGCGCATTACCCGGCGCTACGATCCCCCGCGCCGGCTGGTGGTTTCCGGCGGCGACCCCGGCGCGCTGGCGCTGGCGAAGCTGGCCGCCGAAGCCCGCATCGAGACGATTCTGGTGCGCCCCGACGGTCCGGAAGCGCCGCCGCCTTTTGCCGTTTCGCAGTATGTCCGCGAGGAAGTTACCACGGCGCTGGACCGGCTTGGCGTCGATCGTTGGACCGCGTTTGTCGGCGCAACCCATGAGGACCACCACGACCTCGCCGCCTGCCTGCACGCACTGCGGCGCGGCGCGGGCTATGTTGGCATGATCGGTGCCAAGTCGCGCGCGCCCGGCCGGCTCGCCGCGCTGAAGGCTGCGGGTGCGAGCGACGCGGAACTTGTCAAGCTGCACCTGTCGCCTGGCATTCCCGGCCTCGGCAAGGCGCCGTGGGAAGTAGCGACCGGCATCCTTGCCGAAGTGTTGCAGGCGATGAACCCCGCGCGCGAACGGGCATGAGGCTCGCCGCGATCGTCCTCGCGGCGGGCGCGGGCAGCCGGTTTGGCGGCGACAAGCTGTCCGCGCGCTTTCGGGACGAACCACTGATCGCCCACGCCATCCGCGCCGCCCGCGCCGCGCCGGTCGAGAGGGTGATCGTAGTATGCGGACCGGCCCTGGACATTGGTGACTGGCCGGGAGAGCCCCCGGTCGAGGCGCTTCGCATCGTCAGCCCGGAACTCTCGGCTTCGCTCAAAGCCGGGATCGCGGCGGCAGGGGCAGTCGACGGCGCGTTCCTGTTTCTCGGCGACATGCCGCTTATCTCGCCCGGCCTTGCCGGCGAACTGGCGGCCAGCCTCGGCACGGCATTCGCCGCCGTTCCGCGCTGGCAGGGCAAGCAGGGCCACCCGGTGCTGCTCTCCGCCGCAGCCTTCCCCGCCATCGCCCAGCTTCGGGGTGACGAAGGCGCCGGGCTGCTGCTCCGGGCGCGCGATGATATTGCATTCGTCGAGGTGGCGGATGAAGGTGTCACCCTCGACATCGACCGGGCGGAGGATATCACCCGGCTGGAAAATCACCTATGAACGAAATGGCACAGGCACCGGCGGCGGCTGAGCCGGCTGCAATGATACCGCAGGGCGGCGACCTGGTCCGCCGCCATCGCCTGTCGACCCGCGTCTGGCACTGGGTGAATGTCGTAGCATTGTTCGTCATGCTGATGAGCGGGCTGATGATCTTCAATGCCCATCCCCGGCTCTACTGGGGCGAATATGGCGCCAATCCCGATTATGCCTGGTTGGAGATCGGCGCGGCGCAGGGCGAGGGCCGGCTGCGGGTTGGCGGGCTGTCGCTGGAGACAACCGGCGTGCTCGGCCTGTCACGCGGCAGCGACGGCACCGCGCAGAAGGTCGCCTTTCCCGGCTGGGCGACGATCCCGTCGCAATACAGCCTTGCCGATGCGCGGCTATGGCATCTCGCCTTTGCCTGGGTGCTCGGGCTGGGGGCGCTCGTCTATCTGCTATGGTCGCTGGCGAACGGCCATATCCGGCGCGATCTGCTGCTGGCGCGCGGCGAGTGGCGGCTGGCGCATATCTGGCGCGACATCAAGCAGCATGCCCGGTTGCGCTTTCCCACGGGCGCGGCGGCGCTGCGGTACAATGTGATGCAGAAATTCGCCTATCTGGGTGTTCTGCTGGTGCTGCTGCCGCTGGTGATCCTGACCGGCCTCGCCATGTCGCCCGGCTTCGACGCCGCAGTGCCGATCTCCGCCGCATTTGCTGGCCGGCAGAGCGCGCGCTCGCTGCATTTCCTCGCCGCTTTCGGCCTGCTGGCCTTCATTTT
>JANMCD010000001.1:0-4076 GCA_031360905.1 Novosphingobium sp. | reverse complement strand
AGCATCTCGGGCGGATCGAAGGCGGGCCGTCCGGCATGCGCCGCCTCTTCCCACAGCCGGTACGCAATTCCCGGCCCCTGCCGCGCGGCACGCCCGGCGCGCTGGGCAGCGGCGGCCTGGCTGGCGCGGTGGGTGACGAGCCGGGTGACGCCGGCCGCCTTGTCATACTCGGCGCGGCGCGACAGCCCGGCATCGACCACTACCGATACCCCGTCGAGCGTCAGCGACGTTTCGGCAATCGCCGTCGCCAGCACGATCCGGCGGCGGCCTTGCACATCGCGGCGGATCGCAGCCCGCTGCGCGGCGGGATCGCACTGGCCGTGGAGGGGGAGCACCAAAGCTTGCGGCAGCCGCTCCGCCAGCCGCTCCGCCGTGCGGTTGATTTCACCAACCCCGGGCAGAAAAGCGAGGATGTCGCCCTGTTCCTCGCGCCAGGCGGTAAGAATGGCGGCGGCCATCGCATCGTCCAGGCGTAGTTCGGGCCGCGCGCCCAGCCAGCGGATGGCGAGAGAATGAGCCTTGCCCTCGCTCTCGATCACCGGGGCACCCCCAAGCAAATGCGCAAACCGCGCGCCGTCGATCGTCGCCGACATCACCAGCAGCCGCAAATCCTCGCGCAGCACCTGGCTGCTCTCAATGGCGAGTGCCAGCCCAAGGTCGCTGTCGAGATGCCGCTCATGCGCTTCGTCGAACAGCACAGCGGAGACCCCGGCAAGTTCCGGGTCGGCGAGGATGGTGGAGACGAAGATTGCCTCGGTCATCACCAGCACGCGGGTCTTCGCCGAACGCTTGCCGTCGAGCCGGGTGAGATAGCCGATCGTCTCGCCCGCCCGCTCGCCGAGCAGTTCCGCCATGCGTTCGGCGGCGGCGCGGGCGGCAAGACGGCGCGGGCTGAGCAGGATGATCGTGCCGGTGCACCAGGGTTCCGCGAGCAGCGCCGGGGCGATAGCAGTTGTCTTGCCGGCACCGGGAGGGGCGATGAGAACGGCGGTTGCCCTGTCGCGCAAGGCGGCGAGGAGATCGGGCAAGACGGCATGGATGGGGAGCCTATCCATCACCAATAACCCCACTCGTCATGCTGAAAGCAAAGGCGCAGCCTCAATACCGCCGCGCCGCGACAAACTCCGCCGCCTCCGCCATGGCCGAACGCGCTTCGCCGGCCGGGAAGCCCGCAATCGCATCGATCGCGCGCCGGACGTAGTGGCGCGCCCGCTCGCGCGTGGCGCTGACGGTATCGTGCCGGCCAATCAGGGTGACCGCATAGGCGAGGTCCTCCTCGCTGGCGCAGAAGCCGGCGATGGCATCCTGCCAGAACTGGCGCTCCTCGGCAGTGCCGCGCGCATAGGCGAGGATCACCGGCAGCGTCATCTTGCCGTCGCGGAAATCGTCGCCCTTGCCCTTGCCCATCTCGAGGCTTTCCGAATCGTAGTCGATCGCATCGTCGATCAGTTGGAAGGCAATGCCCAGGTTGCGGCCATATTCATCGAGCGCGCGTTCCTCCGCCTCGCTGCGTTCGGCGACGACCGCGGCGATGCGGCAGGCGGCGGCGAACAGGGCGGCGGTCTTGGCGCCGATGATCGAGAGGTAGCGCTCCTCGCTGGTTTCGATATGGCGCTGGGCGGTGAGCTGATCGACCTCGCCCTCGGCGATCACGGCCGAGGCGTGGCTGAGGATGCGCAGCACCTTGAGGCTGCCATCCTCGACCATCAGCTCGAAGGCGCGGCTGAACAGGAAATCGCCGACCAGCACAGTCGCCGGATTGCCGAAAACGATGTTGGCGGTTTCCTTGCCGCGCCGCAGATCGGAACCATCGACGACATCGTCGTGCAGCAGCGTCGCGGTATGGATGAATTCCACTGCGGCGGCGAGCTTGTGATGCCGCCCGCCCTGATAATCGCACAGCGCGGCGCTGGCGATGGTCAGCATCGGTCGCATCCGCTTGCCGCCGCCGGAAATGAGATGGCCGGCCAGGGCCGGGATCAGCGGGATCTCGCTCTGCATCCGCGCAAGGATGACGGCGTTGACGCTGTTCATGCCGGACGCGGTCAGCGCCATCATCGGCGCCAGCGAGGGTTCGGATGCGCGGCCGCGCAGAGGGAGGATGTCGGCGCTCATTGTCCCGCCGCTTTGCCCGGCTAGGCGCGGAAGGCAAGTGCAAAGCGGGCAATGGCCTTACGCAATTTGTCATGCTAGCGCATGACCGATGAGCGACGTTGCACCTGCCCCTGGGCCCGCCCCCGATCCCGTCCTCGCCGGCTTCCGCGCCAGCATCGACAACATCGACGCCGCGCTGATCCACATGCTGGCCGAACGGTTCCGCATCACCAAGGCGGTCGGTGCCTACAAAGCCGAGCACGCCCTGCCCGCCTCGGACCTCGCGCGCGAGGAACGCCAGATCGCCCGTCTGCGCGCGCTGGCGGCGGACGCCCAGCTCGACCCGGATTTTGGGGAGAAATTTTTGCGGTTTATCATCGACGAGGTTATTAGGCATCATGAGCAGGCGCAGGGTGGGGGGTAATTGTTAGACGGCTAACATTCCATAGGCCTTGAAGATTCGATATGTTGTTTGACCATCAATCAAGCAGTATTTCCGCAAATTTCCCGGGAAAACGGTCATACTTCGCAACGTTTCGCGAACAACCTCACCAATTTGATGGGCATGTTGAACGACGGAGATATCGGCTCCGGAACCGACAAGACGATAAATCTGGTCAGCTCGCGCGCCGCACATGTCTAATGTCATTTCACGAAATTTCGCCGGTCCCTTCAACAGGAATGCCGCCGTCTTTCGGCGATCACCGACCATCACCGAGGCAGAGAAGTGATCGTTCATCTCGCCGCCCCAATCTTTTTTGGTGGGATCGGCCAAGAGCGTAGCGAAGTTAGCTTTGACCTTTGCTTCTGGGAGAGAACGCATAGTATTCATCCATTCTTCTGCGCTAGAAACGCAGACGTCGGTAAGCTTTGAGAACTGCTCAATGTCCTCCGGAAGTATCTCACCGAGGTCGCGACCCATCCACATTAAGGATGAGGTATCTTTGCCGTTGCGGGGATGATCGAACCAAGGAGCGCCAATCACCAAGGGTTGAATCTCGAAATGATCCTCCCTTTCGTGAAGTAGGCCTACAACTGATTGTGGGCACTTTTTATACCCCTCCGAAAGGATCATCTTGCCTGTATCACTGACAATATGGCTCGTATGATAAGCGATTCTAACGGGCTTATCGAAATCAAGGCCAAGTATAACTCCATGGTCGACCCGTGCCGCAGTGTACACCCTCGGGCACGGTAACAGCCGCTCTGTGCTCCTGAATAGGCAACGCGGCTTGCCCAATGCCAAGGCAGCCAACAGCGTCGGTGCGCCGGCCTGATCGCATGCGTCGAGCAAGACGGTCACGAGCAAATGATCATTGGCGAGGACTGTCATGTGATCAGTGCCAGCTTTGGCATTTTCAATGTACCATGCACGAAGCGGTGGCTGCAGCGCCGTCAGACAAAGTCTCCGATTTATGAATCCCATATCGATATGATGAAACAGGTCTTCAGCGCGGATCGTTTTTGGAACGTGATCAATGCTCATGGCAGCTCATTGCCACTGACCTTTCCATCAATGCAATGGCCAATACTGGCTCGCAAGCAGAGGCATTCCTATCCCACCCGCGGCAACCTGAGCTTCACCAGCAGCCCCCCCAGATTCTTGCTCCCATCCAACTCCACCGTCCAGCCAAAAATCCCCGCAACATCGCGCACAATCGCGAGGCCCCACTTTAAGCGCTCAGCATTTCCGCGAAATGCCTGACAGCAACAATCCTCGTCTTGCGATGCTGCTGCATGGAAAGCAGATCGGCCTTGTCTCCGGTCACGAGGTAATCCGCTTCACCAGCCTGAGCCAGAGCCAGAAGGTAGTTGTCCGTCGGATCGCGGCATAGATCGATTGTCGGCAGCCTTTCGATCCAGACTGCCAAACCCCGCAGGTCGTTCACCACATTGCCAGCCATATGTGGGGGAACCAGCGATCGGAGCTTGGGGTAGCGCGTGACTCGCCGAAGCTCGTCGATATGCAGCTCGCAGGAAAG
>JANMCD010000353.1:0-5685 GCA_031360905.1 Novosphingobium sp. | reverse complement strand
GGCAGGGGCGAAGTGGTCATCGCTCCGCCTGCCAGTCGCCCGACTTGCCGCCGCGTTTTTCGATAAGCCGCACATCCTCGATGACCATGCCCTTGTCGAGCGCCTTGGCCATATCGTATATTGTCAGGAGTGCGATCGAAGTGGCGGTCATCGCTTCCATTTCAACGCCGGTCCTACCGGTGAGCGAAGCGGTTGCGGTTGCCTGCACGGCGCCGTCCTCTAAGGTGAACTCAACGGTCACGGCATCGAGCGACAGCGGATGGCAGAGCGGGATCAGCTCGGCGGTCTTCTTCGCCGCCATGATCCCGGCGATGCGCGCCGCGGCAAGCACGTCGCCCTTCGGCACATCGCCCACCCGGATCGCCGCGAGCGCGTCGGCGCTCATGCGGATCCGTCCCGAGGCGACGGCGATGCGCAGCGTCGCGGGCTTGCCGCCGACATCGACCATCCGGGCGTTGCCGTGCTTGTCCAGATGGGTGAGTTCAGCCATGCAGCAGTCTCCGTGTCGCCGCCTCGATATCTTCGTGGCGCATCAGGCTTTCGCCGACCAGGAAGCAGCGCGCGCCGTAGCCGGACAGGCGCAGCAGGTCGGCGTGGGCCCCGATTCCGCTCTCGCTCACCAGCAAGGCGCCGTCCGGCGCCAACGGGGCGAGGCGCTCGGTGATGGCAAGATCGGTGACGAAGCGTTTGAGATCGCGGTTGTTGATGCCGATCAGCCGCGAGCGCAGCGCCGCCGCGCACTCCATTTCGGCCTCGCTATGAACCTCGACCAGCACGTCCATCCCGCGTTCCAGCGCCGCGCTTTCGATTTCCCGCATCAGCGCGTCGTCCAGTGCGGCGACGATGATCAGGATCGCATCGGCTCCTATCGCGCGGGATTCGACGACCTGCCAGGGATCGACCATGAAATCCTTGCGCAGAACTGGCAGTTCGCAAGCACCGCGCGCCGCGACCAGATAGTCCTCATGCCCCTGAAAAAAGCCCGCGTCAGTCAGCACTGATAGACATGCCGCGCCGCCGGCGGCATAGGCGCGGGCATGGTCCGCAGGCTCGAAATCGGCGCGAATCAGGCCTTTGGAAGGCGATACTCGCTTGATTTCGGCAATCAGACCGAAGCCCGCCGCGCATGTGGCTTCAAGCGCGGCGCGAAAGCCTCGGGGCGGCGACTGGCCAGCGGCGGCTCTTTCCAAATCGCCGATACTGGCCGCGCGCTTTCGGGCCGCGACTTCCAGGCGCTTGGCATCGCAAATTTCGGTGAGCTTGTCGGCCATGGCCACCCCCTAGCCGCAGTCGCGCCGGGATGGAACAGGTTGACCGCACATCCGCGTTAGCTGAGGCGGGCAATATCCTCGTCGGTCAGGGATCCGGGCACGACAAACACCGGGCATGCCATCTGCCCCGCCATTGCCCCGGTGAAATGGGCGACCAGTGGTCCGGGACCGCTCTCCCGCGCCGCGCCGAGCACCAACGCCGATATTTCGGGATGCTCGGCCAGATATTCGCGCACCAGCTTCACGGCATCGCCTGCCTTGACTGAAATCACCGGCATTGCCCCGCCCTCCGAGAGGATGCTGCCGACTGCGGTAAATGCTGTCGCCTCGGCGCGGGCTCGCGCTTCTTCGTCGATGGTTGCCTGGACACCGCCGAATGCGACGAAGGGCTGCTGTTCGATCAGGGCGAGCAGGTGCACGGCGCCCCCGGTTTTGGCCGCGCGGCGCGTGGCGTAGCGCAAGGCAACCAGCGCTTCCTCGGTATCGTCCATAATCACAAGATATACGCGCATCGCACCAATCCCCGCTCGCAGATATCCGCCAGTTCGGCGATCCGCGCAAGGTGCTTGCCCCGCGCAGTCAATTTGGCCAAGTATGGGACACTTCCCGTCACACCCATTGCTCTCGGAAATATCCATGCCACTCGAAATCAAGATGCCCGCGCTCTCACCGACGATGGAGCACGGCAAGCTGACGAAATGGCTCGTCAAGCCAGGCGACACGGTTGCCTCGGGCGATATCCTTGCTGAAATCGAAACCGACAAGGCGACGATGGAATTCGAGGCGGTGGACGAGGGCAAGATCGTTTCGATTGCGGTGCCCGAAGGAACGGAGAACGTGAAAGTCGGCACGGTGATCGCAACGCTTGCCGAGGATGGCGAAGTTTCCGCGCCTGCGCCGGCCGTTTCCAAGTCGGAAAAGCCGCTCGATCCTGCGCCTGTAGCTGCTCCGGCACCCGCGCGCGAGATGGCGAAAGCTGCCGCTCCCGTTCCTTTCATCAAGAGTGACCGGTTGATTGCATCTCCGCTGGCCAAACGCCTCGCTGCCGATAAGGGCGTCGATCTCGCCGGCCTGACGGGCAGTGGACCGGGTGGCCGAATTGTCAAATCCGATGTAGAAGCCGCCCAACCGGGAAGCGCGCCCGCCACAGCGGCGCCTGATCCAGCGCCTCCCGCCGCCCCGGCCGCGCCGACCGAAATGGCCGAGGAAGCCCGCGCGCTGCTCGATCCGCGCGTGCCGCATACGGTCGAGAAGCTGTCCGGCATGCGCAAGACAATTGCGCGCCGCCTCGCCCAATCGATGCAGACCGCGCCGCATATTTACCTGACCGTCGACATCCGTGTGGACCGGCTGCTGACGTTGCGGACCGAACTCAACGAAGCGCTGGAGAAGCAGGGGATCAAACTTTCGGTCAACGATCTGCTGATCAAGGCGCTGGGCAAAGCGCTGATCGAAGTGCCCGCCTGCAATGTCGCCTTCGCCGGTAACGAGCTGATCTGCTATTCCCGCGCCGATATTTCGGTAGCGGTGAGCATCCCCGGCGGACTGGTCACGCCGATCATTTCGGAGGCGGATTCGCGCAGCCTCTCGTCGATCGCTTCGGCGATGAACGACCTCGTCGCCCGCGCCAGGGAAGGCAAGCTCAAGCCCGACGAATACCAGGGCGGCACCGCAAGCCTGTCGAACATGGGCATGCTCGGGATCAAGCAGTTCACCGCCGTGATCAACCCGCCCCAAGCGACGATTTTGGCAATCGGAGCCGGCGAGAAGCGACCCTGGGTGATGCCGGATGGCACTTTGGGGGTGGCCAGCGCGATCAGCGCGACGGGAAGCTTCGATCACCGGGCGGTGGATGGTGCGGACGGCGCGCGACTGATGGGGGCATTTCGCGAGCTGGTGGAGAAGCCGCTGGGGCTGGTGTTGTAGGAGGGTGCGATGCAGGTTGCAGTTACAAAAATTCAGACTCAGCTTCAAGGAATTACGGGTTAGACTTCACCTGTAAATGTTCAGGTAGCCGGCCGGCGATAGTGAGCGTCATGCTGCCGGTTCCACTGCTGGTTTCGCCATCATAATCGGCTTCGATTGCCACCGGTTGGATGCGGTGCCAGTGAACCTTCTCGGAACCGTCTGGATAAACGACCTTTGAAGGGTGCGAGACGTCCCAGATGTCCGATTCTAAGCATGTCTCGCCGCGCCATGCACCGAGCCCCCGGCCGTCGTTGTAGCCGCCGCTATAGCCCAGGCCTTGCATGGCGATCGATGAGCCCTGCGCCAGCACATCCAGCTGCAATTGTTTACCATCCTCGAAGGTCGCAACCACTCCGGCGCGGCGGAAGCGCCGGGTGCCCTCATGCAACTCGACCTCGAGCGCAATATTGGTGGCGTGATCGAATTCGTCAGTAGCGCCTCGGGTAACGACACCCGTTGTGTACGGAGCGTCGTCGCCCCGCCCCTGAAACAGGAGGTGCCCGCTCATGGCAGTCGTGGAAAAGAACAGGAAGGACATGACATGCCCTTTCTCGGAAAGCGGCAATTTGGGGCCGGTAACCGGCTCGGGTATGCCCATGCCGCGCCGAACGCCCCATGAATGGTCGCGGCAAGACCACCAGTTGTCGATCTCTACGCGTTTGCCCTCGACCTCGAGGAACCCGCTGGCCACACCGATCTGGTCAAAGCGGCGATAGTCTTCGACCGTGCGTCCCTGCAGGCGCGTATAGTGCGGATGCTCTTCGCGCGCCGGTTCCACGCATTCCCAGCGGAGGCGGCCCTGCAGCGATCCCTCGCTGGGCTCGATTACAATTTCGAAGGACTTGAGGGCTTCGATCGGGCTGATGCGCACTGGCCCGCAGACCGTTTCAACGCTGCCATTAAGAGAGCGCGACACGCGCAGGTTGTACTGCTTGCCATCAACGATCATCACCGCCCCGGCATCGAGCACGTTCATGTTGCGATAGGCGCCCATCGTGATCTGGATGGCCACCCGCCCATCTCCGGAATAGATGGCGAACCAGTAGCGGTCGTAGAATCGGGGATCACTGGTCCAGACATGATCGAATGTCGTGGGCAACTGATGCCACAGCGTATCGTCAAGAGCGGTTAGCATGTTCTACAATCTCGCAGTTGATGTGTTGACGGTCGCCACTGTTGGAACATAGCGCATTGGCACACGCGATGCCCGGTCGATCATGAAGCTCTCGACGGCGCGGCGCATTCCGGGGGTCAAGCCTGGATTGCAGACGGCGGCGGAGAGCAACTCGCGCAGCAGCCGGTTACGGTCTTCTTGCGCCGGACCGTCGTCGACGTCGGGCTCGTTTGCCGCCAGGGCCTGGTCGATGCGGGCAACGAGCTCAGGCGGCAGCACCCCGCGCAGTGTCGCCAGTTGCTCCAGCGTGGCTGCATTGTCGTAGCGCATAAATCCCGCGACTTTCGGCAGCGCGACGCTCACCATGCGAAGGTTTGCAATGAGATTATCAAGGATGGTGCGCGCGAACGGCTCGGAAATACTTGGTGCGACAACGGTTTCGAGAATACGGCAGGTCCCTTGCAATTGCTCTTCAACCGTGGGTCTCATCCTGCACCCTCCATCATCTGAAACATTTGCCGGAACAACCAGGACGGCGTGTGGAATACGCGGTTGTAGCGCCCAGCGACGAATTCGTTGACAGCCGTCAACTGGATCACCGCCAGCTTCCAGCAGGAGAACACATTCCACCAGGTGAGATCGGCCTCGCAGACATTACGGCCGGTCAGCTTGCGATAGGCCTCAACGATCTGCTGGCGCTCCCAGTGGCCGGGAATCTGATGCTCGCGCTTGCGCACCGGATTGGTGATCCACCCAAGGTCCTCCAGCGGATCTCCGAGGTGCGCAGTCTCCCAGTCGATCTTGGCTGTGATGCGATTATCCTCGATGAGCGCATTGCCCGGTTTGAAATCGCCGTGGACCAGCACGATCGCCTCAGCTTGCGGCACGGCCCGGTCCAACCACGTCAGCACATAGTCCAGTTCCGGAAGAGGTTCGAGCTGAACCCGCCGGTACTCGGTCTCCCAATGCCCCAGTTCAATTTTCGCAGGCGAACCCTCGGGCACCCCCAGACGTTCGCCCAGGCCCCTCGCACGCCAGTCGACCGCCTGGATATCAACCAGCAATTCGAGGAAGTCATGGGCCAGCTGCAGCCGCTCCGGCAAAGGCCGACTGCCGTTCAGGACCATATAGTCGCAGCTGCCGGGCATACGCGCCATCACCAGCGATGGCGCGCCGAGAAAGCGCCCGTCCGGGTCCATCCAGTGCACAACCGGGGCCACGACTGCGCTTCCTTCGAGGGCCTTCAGAACTTCGAACTCGCGGGATCGCTCTGTGTTAAGCAGGGTACCCGCGGCATCGCGCATGAGCATCAGGGGGTGTGAATGGCGACCG
>JANMCD010000347.1:0-2787 GCA_031360905.1 Novosphingobium sp. | reverse complement strand
AAGGCCGCCCGCGCCATGCTGAACTTCGGGCTGACCGAACTGCGTCTGATCGCCCCGCGCGATGGCTGGCCGAATCCTAGCGCCGGCCCAGCGGCGGCGGGAGCCGATGTCGTGCTGGAACGCGCGCGGATCTTCGATACGCTGGCCGAGGCGGTTGGCGATTGCGCCCAAGTCTATGCCACCACCGTGCGCAAGCGCGGGGTTACCAAGCCGGTGCTGACGCCGGAGGCGGCAGGCTTGGCCATCCACCGCGACGCGGGGCGTTCGGCGATTGTGTTTGGGGCGGAGCGTTCGGGCCTCGATAGCGACGACGTGGCGCTGGCTCGTGCAATTATTACCGTCCCGGTCAACCCCGAGTTCGGTTCGCTCAACCTCGCCCAGGCCGTAATCCTGTGCGCCTATGAATGGTCGAAGCATGTCCGGCTGGCGCAGCCGCCGCTCGAAGATATCCTCCCCCCCGCTCCGCAGTGTGAACTTGACGGCATGATCGCCCAGCTTGAGGCGATGCTTGAGCCACGTGACTACTTCCACCCGCAGGGGCGCGCACCTGCGACGCGGCTGACATTGCGCAGCATTCTGACCAAGCCTGGCTGGAATCATCTGGAAGTACGCACGATGCGCGGCGTGTTCTCGACGCTGAAACGCAGTCCTGACGGCAAAGGCCAAGGTTGACTTTCACGCATTCTGCCGCCAATGGCCCGCCTTCGCAATTGACCCTGCACCCCGGTGAAGCAGCGGTCGCATTACGCAAATTGGCGTGGTGGTGCGGTTCCGGGCCTTGAACGCGGGCATTTCTCGCCCGTGTTTTAACCGCTTGTGGGCACCTTGCCCCGGCAGCAGATTGAAGGATAGACGCGCCATGTCGAAGCGCAATGCATCGAAATACAAGCTTGATCGCCGGATGGGCGAGAACATCTGGGGCCGCCCCAAAAGCTCGTTCAACCGCCGCTCCTATGGGCCCGGCCAGCACGGCCAGCGCCGCAAGAGCAAGGTGTCGGACTATGGCATCCAGCTGCGCGCCAAGCAGAAGCTCAAAGGCTATTACGGCGACGTCACCGAAAAGCAGTTCAAGCGCACCTACCAGGAAGCTTCACGGATGAAGGGCGACACCGGTCAGAACCTGATCGGCCTGCTCGAGCAGCGTCTGGATATGATCGTCTATCGCGCCAAATTCGCGCCGACCATTTTCTCCGCGCGCCAGATCGTGTCGCATGGCCATATTCGGGTCAACGGGGTGAAGTGCAACATCGCCAGCCGCCGCGTGTTCCCGGGTGACATCATTACCCTCGGCAACAAGGCCAAGGAAATGGCGCTGGTCGCCGAAGCTCAGTCACTCGCCGAGCGCGAAGTGCCCGACTATGTCGCCCAGGACGGCACCGAGAAGGCAACTTTCGTGCGCGTGCCGACACTCGACGAAGTTCCCTATCCGGTGCGGATGGAGCCCAATCTGGTGGTCGAATTCTATTCGCGCTGATTGTCCGACGAATTGGAACACCCAGGGGCGGTCCGGCAATCGGGCCGCCCTTTTCCATTTGGCGTCCAAGTGCCGCATTTCGCCCGATTAGATCGAGAGCGTGGTGGGAACCCACCGGGCAATCGTGCATTGCGGTGGGTATATGGTACACTATCGTTTCGTCACGCCGCACCGCCGCGGGAAATGGTATTCCGATCTGCAAACAGCCAGGCGCTTTGCCTGCAAGATCGGTGCCGGCTTTCTCGATTTGCGCAGTGGCACATTTGTCGCATACCGCGAGACCAAGCTTGAAGTCGCGCAGCACAACGGCCAGGCGCAGTCATCCGCCTGATACGCCGATCGAGCTACAGCACATGCCCTGCGATATTGCCCATGGCCTTTGGCGCGCCGGTGAAAATCTTGGTGGCGCTGCCGGGTGATTGCGAAATTGCGGTTCACGCCGTAGCGCAGATGTGGCAGAGTCCGCGCACGTTCAAACCGAGGGGCACGATGAGCACCATCACCGTAACACCGATCGCCGGAGCGCTGGGCGCCGAAGTGGGCGGCATCGATCTCAGCCAGCCGCTCGCGCCGGATGACGTCGCAGCGATGCGCCGGGCGTTGCTCGATAATCTGGTGATCTTCTTCCGCGACCAGCAGTTGACCCCCGAAACCTACATGACCTTCGCCAAGGCCTTCGGAACGCCGATGGAATATCCGATGATCAAGGGCATTGAGGGATTTCCGTACATTACCGAAATCGTCAAGCAAAAGCACGAAAAGGTCAACTTCGGCGGCATCTGGCATTCCGACACGACCTATCTCGAGATCCCGCCGATGGGATCGATGCTGTATGCGCTGGAAGTGCCGCCCCATGGCGGCGACACGCTGTTCGCCAACCAGTACCTCGCTTACGAAAGCCTGTCCGCGCCGCTGCGCCAGTTCCTTGATGGGTTGTCCGGTGTCAGCACCTCGGTCAAAGCCGATGTCTCGAAAACCCGTGAGGACATGATCCGCGGTGCCGGCGACGATGCGGGGGCGTTTGATCTTGTCGCGGAGCATCCGGCGGTGCGCACCCATCCCGAAACCGGCCGCCGTGCGCTTTATGTCAACGTTGCCCACACCTCGCATTTCAAGGGCATGACCGAGGCCGAGAGCGCGCCGATCCTGGAATATCTGTTCCAGCACCAGGTGCGCCCCGAATTCACCTGCCGCTTCAGCTGGCGGCCAGGCAGCCTCGCCTTCTGGGACAACCGGGCGGCGCAGCACAATCCAATTAACGACTACCACGGCTTCCGCCGGGTGATGCGGCGGATCACTCTGGCGGGCGACCG
>JANMCD010000324.1:0-9136 GCA_031360905.1 Novosphingobium sp. | reverse complement strand
GCGATAGACCGCCTTGCCGCAGGTAACTAGGCCGATGGCGCCTTGGCGAAGGGGGAGAATTCGGTGTCGCTGTCATAGACATCGACGCCCTCCCGCGCCTTCATCCAGCCGACGATCGCATAGGTCACGGGCGTGAGCAGCGCTTCCCAGGCCACTTTCAGCGCCCAATTGGTGACCATCACCGTGACGACCGTGGCGGTATCCCAGACGCCGAGGAAAGCGACAGGATAGAAGATCGCGCTGTCCACCGCCTGGCCGAACACCGTCGAGCCGATGGTGCGGGTCCACAGACGCTTGCCGTCAGTCCAGACCTTCATCTTGGCAAGGACGAAGCTGTTGACGAACTCGCCGGCCCAGAACGCGATTATCGAGGCCAGCACGATCCGCCAGGTGCTGCCGAACACGCTTTCATAGGCCGCCTGGCCCTGCCATTCGGCGGCCGCGGGCATCGCGACGACGACCCAGCTCATGATGGCCATGAAGATCAGCGCGGCGAATCCCATCCACACGCAGCGCCTCGCGTTGGCATAGCCATAGACCTCGGTCAGCACATCCCCGATGACATAGGACACCGGGAAAAACAGGATGCCCGCGCCAAAGGTGAAGCCCTCAATCGTGGAGAGCTTGGCCGCGCCGATCAGATTCGACAGCAGCAGGATGGCGACGAACGCCGCCATCACATAGTCGAAGTACCGAAAATGCCGGAGCGCGCCGGTGCTGCCATCGATGCGGGAAAGGGGCGTATCCATGGGCTGCTATGCGTAACGCGGTTTGCGCCGCTGGCAAGTCGCGGCTCATTTTCTGCCGCATTGCTTTTTGCGGAAAACCGGTTCCCACTTTTCCGCGCAATGCTCTATGGGATGCCCACAACGCGCCCGTAGCTCAGCCGGATAGAGCACGAGCCTTCTAAGCTTGGGGCCGCAGGTTCGAGTCCTGCCGGGCGCGCCAGATTTCCATTGGTCAAGCCCCGCACACGCGGAAAAGCCGGCCCCGTTTCCGGAACCGGCTTTCCGCTGTTCACTCGGTCAACTGAATTATTCGGGCGCTTTGTCCATCTTGTCGGCGTGGTCTTCCATGGCGTCAGCCTTGGCGTCGCCGGACTCGCGGACCGCGTCCGCCTTGTTCTGCATCGCTTCTTCGGAAGCGCCGCCCATGGCATCGGCCTTGGAGTCAATAGCGTCGGCCGTTGCATCTGCAGAATCGCGAACCGCATCGGCCTGATTTTCAGCGGCATTTTCCTTCTTGCTATCGCAAGCTGCAAGGCTAAGGCCGGCTGTCGCCAGAGTGGCAATCATCATGCTCTTGATAATCGTTTTCATACGGTTCCCTTTCGTAAATCGAGATAGAGCACCTGCTCTCCCCCCTTGCCTTGAATGCAAATTAGCCAATGCCGATCGGCTTGGCAATTTGTGAAGAACGCAGTCGGCTTGCTCTTGTTCCGCAAAATTCTTTCATTGCGCCACTGCGACTGTAATTCGCTGAAAGTGTGCAATAGTTTTGCGGTTAGCGCTGCCGGTGCGAGCGTCGTGCTTCAGCCTCGTCTGACCTGCTCCAGCGGCTGTCCGGTCACGGGATAGCCGTGGCCGTCAGGAATTCTAAGCCATTTTTGGCCATCGACCATTTCGATATAGGGGGAAATCAGGCCGACGGGGAATTCCTGCGCGTGAGCGCGGGCCTCCTTGAACGTGGCATAGAGCGCCAGCCGCTCGAGGTTGCGGCGAGTGGGGTAAATAATCTGCGCCTCGTCAGCGTCGGCCATGGTCAGCACCGCAGCCGCGCTGGCCCAGAACAGACGGGTATTCTCGGTCGCATCGACGGCGATATCGACCGCGCCAGTGCTGAGGTTGGCAAGGAAGAATCGGGTGTCGAAGCTGCCGTCCTGCTGCGGACTCCAGCGCGCAAACGGCACCAGACTATCAAGATCCAGCGACCAGCCAAATCGTTCGAGCAGCGGCGCCAGCGCCCCCTGTTCAAGCAGCAGCGCCCGCGCTTCGGCGGCTTGTCCGGCGCTCACCGGGCCCTGCAACGCGATGACAAGCCCGGTCTCCTCAAGCGTTTCGCGAACGCCCGCGATCTTGGCGGCGGCAATTTCCGGATCGGCGCCGGGCAACAGCCGCGCGGCCAAGGTGTAGTCTTCGGGATCAACCCGGCCGCCCGGGAATACCGCCGCGCCGCCGGCGAAGCGCATTTCGCGGGCGCGCTGAACCATCAGCAGTTCGGGCGGACCGCCGGACTTGCAGTTGCGGAAAATTACGACCGTCGCAGCGGGAATTGTTTTGGGATGATCGGCTTGGGTCATGCGCGTCCCTGGGAGGCTGGCAAGTAAATATGCTTGGACAGTTCGTGAATCGGGGCGTGTCGGATTTCCTTACACACACGCTCCTTAAGTTTCCTGTGGTTGGAAGAAAACTGTCAGGATTTCCCCATTTTCATCATTTGGCACGTTCTTTGCTTTGGTATCTGTACCCCACATAAGCAGTCTCGATTAGAGGCGGGGCCGCAACAGTCTCCTGCGGCCCCGCCTCCCCGAGACCTTGGCGGAAAATCCGAAATTCATGCAATGGCGCTTCAGGAAGCGGCCTGGACCTTGGCCTCGCTCATTAGCTGGTTCAGCTCGCCCGCCTCGTACATTTCCATCATGATGTCGCTGCCGCCAACAAATTCGCCCTTCACATAGAGCTGCGGAATGGTCGGCCATTCCGAAAAGCCCTTGATGCCCTGGCGGATTTCCATGTCCTGCAGCACATCGACGCTTTCATAAGCGACGCCGAGTTGATCGAGGATCGCGATCGCCCGGCTGGAAAAGCCGCATTGCGGAAACAGCGGCGTGCCCTTCATGAACAGGACGACGTCGTTCGCTTTGACGATATCGGCGATGCGGCTGTGTGCGTCTGACATTTCTATCGAATTCCTTGCTCTGGTCCCGTTCAATTGGGGACAGCTGTAGTCAGTTGCAAGGCGTGGAGCTCCCCGCCCATCCGCCCACCGAGGGCCGCGAAGACCAGCTTGTGCTGGGCAATGCGCGGTTTGCCGCGAAACGCCTCGGACACCACGCGCGCGGCATAATGGTCGCCGTCGCCGGCAAGATCGGTGATCGTGACGTCCGCATCGGGCAAAGCGGCGCGGATCAGATTCTCGATCTCACGCGCAGGCATCGGCATGTCAGGATTCGCCCATCAGCATGCGGCGCGCCTCGATCATCTTGGCTTCGAGTGCGGCGCGGATTTCGCTGTCGTTGGTGTCGACCCCGGCGGAGGTCAGATCGCCGATCAGCTTACGGATAACGTCCTCGTCGCCCGCTTCCTCGAAATCGGCCTGGATCACGCTTTTGGCATAGGCCTCGGTTTCGGCAGGCGAGAGCTTCATCCGCTCGGCTGCCCAATGTCCGACCAGCTTGTTGCGCCGCGCGGTAATGCGAAACAGCGTATCCTGGTCCAGCGCGTGCTTGGCTTCTTCGCCGCGCCCGCGGTCTTTGAAATCGGTCATGTCTTGAACCTCGTTGTCGCAATCATCCGGATAGGGCCTCGCCCACCTGCATTCAATCCCCGTCGCCCCAGCTAAATCTGCACCACCACCTTGCCTAGCGCCTTGCCTTCGGACAGCAGCGTAATCGCCTCGCCCCCGCGTTCGAGCGGGAAAGTTGCGGAGATATGGGGCTTGATCCGGCCCGCCTGCAGCATAGCGAACAGTTCGCCGACGAGTGTGCGGTTGCGCGCCGGCTCGCGCCTCATGAACTCGCCGTAGAATACGCCGCGAATATCGGCGGATTTGATCAGCGCTAGATTGAGCGGCAAGCGGGGGATGCCGGCGGTAAAGCCGATTACCAGATATCGCCCTGCCCACCCGATCGCGCGCATTGCCGGCTCGGCATAGCCGCCGCCGACGGGATCGTAAATCACCTGGGCGCCGCCCGGCCCGCAGGCGGCCTTGAAGTCGCCCAGCAGCGCGCGCGCCTGGTCGCGGTCAAACGGCGGACGGCCGTAAATCACTGTCTCATCCGCGCCGGCCGCGCGGGCAAGCGCTGCCTTCTCCTCGCTGGAAACCGCCGCGACTACCCGTGCGCCCAACGCCTTGCCAAGCTCAACCGCCGACAGCCCGGTGCCGCCGGCCGCGCCCAGCACCAGCAGCGTCTCGCCGGCTTGCAAGCCGGCGCGGTTTCTCAGCGCATAAATCGAGGTGCCATAAGTGAGCAGCATCGCGGCGCCGACCTCGAAGGTGACGCTGTCCGGCAGGGCAAACACCCGATCCGCAAGAACGGCAACCTTCTCGCACAGCCCGCCACTGATCAGGATCGCCGCCACCCGGTCGCCAATCTGCCACTGGGTAACCCCCTCGCCGACAGCCTCGACCAGCCCGGCCACCTCGCCGCCGGGAGAAAACGGGCGGGGCGGCTTGAACTGGTAGAGGTCCTCGATGATCAGCGTGTCGGGAAAATTGATGCCGCAGGCCTCGACCGCAATCAGCACTTCGCCGGGGCCGGGGGAGGGCGCCTCCACCTCGTCGAGGCTCAGCGTTTCCGGGCCGCCGGGCTGGTGCGAGCGCAGGGCTTTCATGCCCGCTCTCGCTTGGCGTGCGAAAGAAACGGAAGGTCGGTGCGCACCTGCGCCTCATGAGCCGAAATCTCGGCATCCTGCGCCATGGTAAGCGCCACTTCGTCGAGCCCGTTCAGCAGACAATGCTTGCGGAATGGATCGATCTCGAAACAGAAGCGATCCTGGAACGGAGTGGTGACAGTCTGGGTTTCAATATCGACGGCAACCGGATCGGTTTTCGCCACTTCGAGCAGCCGGTCCACCGCCTCTTGGGGCAGCACCACGCCAAGGATGCCATTCTTGAAGGCGTTGCTGGAAAAAATGTCGGAAAAGCTTGGCGCGATGACGCAGGTGATGCCCATGTCGAGCAGCGCCCAGGCGGCGTGTTCGCGGCTGGAGCCGCAGCCGAAATTGTCGCCGGCGATGAGAATCGGCGCGCGCTCGTACTGCGGATCGCGGAACACATTGTCCGGCTCCTTCTTCACCGCCTCGAACGCGCCCTTGCCGAGTCCTTCGCGGCTGATCGTCTTGAGCCAATGCGCCGGGATGATGACGTCGGTATCGACATTTTTGCGGCCGAAAGGGATCGCCCGGCCGGATACGGTGCGCAGCGCCTCCATCAATCGGTCTCCGGCGCGTCCGCTGGCCGGCGCGGCTTGTCTTCGCGGGTCTTGCGGCGGCTGGCATAAAGCAGGGCGGCGGCGATCGCGGCCGAGCCGATGGCGGCTCCGGCGATCACGGCTTTCCCCGCCCAGCGACTGGTGTCAGGCTTTTTGGTCATGCTTCTCCTATGTCCGCGCCGGGCCCGCGTTTCAAGGGCGGGACGCGCAATTTTGCGCTGGGCCTGGTCAAGCCGGGGCGGGGGCTGCCTCCGCCGCCGGCGTGCCGCAAGCCATGCAATACCGAAAGAACGCCATCTTGCGCTTGTCGCAACTGCCGCAATGGTCGAACAGGGTCATGCCGCAATGGACGCAGAAATTGGTTTCGCTGCCTTCCATCGCGGCAATCGGCCGGTCGCAGCCGGGGCAGACCTTGGCAGTCATTTTCTTGAATGCCTCGTCATGGCTGACCAGCTTGCGGCGCTCCTGCTCGGCCTGCAGTTCCACCGCCTGCCGCCGGGCGAGGTAGGCACGCATGTTCTTGATCAGATAATGGCCGGCAATGATGGTCAGCAATATGCCGACGCCGTAGCGGATATAGCCGCCGTAGCTGGGCAAGTAGGGCACCAGCTCGACGAAGAAGACGAACACCGCCGCCAGCACGAAGCCGCGCATCAGCGGCCAGTGATCGCTCTTGCGCTTCTTCGCCACCAGCCAGCCGGCAACCAGCAACATCGGCAGGGTGATCGCCAGACGCAGCAGGAAGATCCGCAAATCCTGCCAGAACATCGCCTTTTCATAGGCAGGGTAGGCCTGGCTCTGCAGCCGCGATTGCTGCTCCATCAGCGAGGATTCGCGCTGGTTCAGCGGCACTCGCTCGTTGTCCAGTGCATCGATCGCCGACTGCAAGGCGCGCTCGTTGCCCTTGAGCTGTTCGAGCGTGCGGGTGCGGGCGATGACTTCAGGATCCTGCTGCGGGTTGGTGGTGGCGGTGCGCGTCTGGATCCAGGCCTGGAAGGTCTCGGTGCCTGTCTGAGAAGCCTTCTGGGCCTGCTCGAGCTGGAGCCGGGCGATCTGCAGCTTGTCGTCGATCGCGCCGCGCCGCGACTGGATTGTCCTCAGCTCACCGCGAATGGTCCGCATTGCCGCAGATTCGACGAACTGCTCCTGCGTAACCTGCTGCTCGACCTGCGGCAGGTCGCCGATCACCAGATTGCCGAGGCCGATGATGAAAGCCCCAAGGACGACCGAGACCGCCCACATGGCGATGCCGAATGCGCGTTCGGGTACGCGTACACCTCTGGCCATAATATTCCCCTTGCTTCGTTCCAACAGGGCTAGGGGGCGGGACGAGGCGTGTAAAGGTGGGAGCCGTATTTGCGATATTTCACTTGACAGAATGGACCTTATATAGTTCATACGTGACTGGCGCGGGGAGCGGGAATTGGCCCAGAAAATCGAACTGGTGTTTTACCGGAGTGCGACCGGGAATGAACCGGTTCGGGATTGGTTAATTGCTTGCCCAGTGCCAAAGCGGCGCGAGATCGGGCTCGATTTGCAGCGTGTGCAATTTCGCTGGCCGGTCGGGATGCCCTTGGTGAGGCCACTGGGCAAGGGCCTGTTCGAAGTGCGCACACCGCTGCCCGACGGAACGACGGCACGGGTGATGATCTGCTTCCATGATGGCGCGCTTTTCGCGCTGCATGGCTTTATCAAGAAGACCCAGGCGACGCGCGCTGCGGATTTGGAGATTGCCCTCAAACGGCAGAAGGAAGTGCAAAATGGCTGACAACAAACACCGCGGCTCAACGCTCGACAGCTTTCTTGAGCAAGAAGGTGTGCTTGGCGAATTTCAGGCGCGGGCGATCAAGGAAGTCATCGCCTGGCAGCTGGCCGAAGCGATGAAAGACCGCAAACTGACCAAGACCGCGCTCGCCGCGCTGATGAAAACCAGCCGCAGCCAGGTCAACCGGGTGCTCGATCCGAATGATGGCAATGTGACGATCGAGACCCTGCAGCGGGCGGCGGCGCTGGTGGGGCGGAGGGTGCAGCTGGAGCTGGTTTGAGTAATTTTGATTCAAGGTTGAGAGTGTAGAGCGCAAAAAGTGCGAACTGTTTATTCGCTATCCGTCCCAAGTCCGCACACGCACACGTGGAACAGGCGACCGAACGAATTTTGCCAGTTTCAAGGTCAATTTGCATTTTTGACAAGTCACTTCCTCGCCCCCATTGTGCGCGTTAACCGTATGAAGAAACGATTTTGACCCAGCTTCGAAGCATGTCGCGCAAAGACGGTGATATACTTCACCATTCGCAAATTCTGGGCGCAATTCGAAAAATAATGCACCGAGTTCGGACTTGGCTAAGGAATAACGCCCCTTCTCAGCATCCCAGGAACCGGCGTCGTTCATCTTTCTTACAAGCTTCAACTTTTCGTCAGTCAGACGCGCAATAGACTGCTTGTCATCGAATGCAGCAGCTTGAGCTTCGAGAAGAGTCCGTTGGATATCGATAATCGCCTAATTGATTTCCGCCTCAGATTTGAGTGCGCTGATGCCTTTTGCCATATCCATTGCGGTCTTGATTCCGCCAATAACTGTGACTGTTTCAGCAATCATAAGGCCACCTCGAACAATGCCCGGTTTCCGTCGGATATAGCGGTTTGACCGCGTCACCGGGCCAGAAGTCCGATCATTTGGGGCTCGCCCTGGCCTGTTTTGGGTCAGTGCAGCCTTTCCTTCGGGCTGCGAGCCTCAGGTTGCGACGGTTGCGGCCCTTTCCAACACCACCAGGCGGCGCATGTTGTAGGCCAGGTTTTGCATCCCGATCTTCACGCCTGCGCGGACGATGCCGATGGTGCGGACGAACTTGCCGCCCATGCTGGCGTGCTGGTTTCCGAAGACATGCTCGACCCGTGCGCGGACTTTTGAGCGGGTCTTGTTGGCCGCTTCCTGGCGCGGCGTGAGCGGTTTGCCCCGGCTGCCGCGCCGGTGGATATGGCTTTTCATCGCGCGCTCGGCGAGCATGGCCTCGGTCTCTTTGCTCCGGTACGCGCTATCAGCCCACACCCCACTGGCGGTGTTACCCGGATCCAGCACATCCTCCAGTTTCTGGCTGTCATGCACCGAGGCGCTGCTCACCGTGTAGCGCCGCACCAGCTTGTGCCGCCGGTCGATGCTGATGTGGTTCTTGTAACCAAAGTGCGACTGCCCATGCTTCTTCGTCCAGCGGGCATCCTTGTCCTTTTGGCGGTTCTTGGCGGGGTGCGCCTCCCATTCCGCAGGCGTCTCACCCGCTTTGACCGTGGCATTATCATCGCGTGAGTTACGCTGGCGGGGAGCCGGGACAATGGTGGCATCAATGATCTGGCCGCCCATAGCGAGGTAGCCCTTCGCTTTGAGATAACCGTCGAACTGATTGAACAGCGCTTCCACTGCCCCCGCCTTGCCGAGCGCCTCGCGGTAAAGCCACAAGGTCTTGGCATCGGGCACCGCATCCTCAAGACCCAGCCCGACGAACCGCATGAATGAGAGCCGGTCGCGCAACTGATATTCCATCGCGTCGTCCGACAGGTTGTAGAGCGCCTGAAGCACCAGAGCCTTGAAGATCAGCACCTCGTCCCACGGCTTACGCCCCGCCGCGCTCTTGCGATCCGCATCCGCTGTCCGCAGGCCACCCTTCACCAGCGCCGTCTTCAGCTCGACCCGAAACAGCTCAAAGGGAACCGCCGCCAGGATCGCCACCAAAGGATCAGACTTCGCGTCCAGACCCTCGTACCGATGTTGCAAATCAAAAAATCCCGGCTGGCCCATCGTCCGTTCCTCGCGTCAGTTCAATATCCTTGAATCGGATCTTGATCACGCTGGGAAGGGCCTATTTTTCGAGGTGGCCGTCAGTATTACGCGCATAAAATCCTCACGGTCTCGTCATAGGCCGGCAATCTAACGGTGAAGCTTTACCAAGCGCTTAATCGTGACGACAAAGCCTTGAACCTGAACGGCAGAC
>JANMCD010000319.1:0-1747 GCA_031360905.1 Novosphingobium sp. | reverse complement strand
CTTGACCCAGTTGCCGGTAGCATTCTGCGCGGGAAGCACCGAAAATTCGCTGCCCGTGCCGGCGCCGATCAGGGCGACATGGCCTTTGAGGGCCAGCTCGGGGTAAGCATCGAATTCAATCCGCGCGGCCTGACCGACCTGCATTTTTGCCAGCTCGGTTTCCTTGAAATTGGCTTCGACATAGCTGGTTGCGTTGGCAACGATGGTCACCACCGGCAGGCCGCTGACCAGCTGCTGTCCTATAAGCAGGCGGTCAGACTGGGTTATGCGGCCAGACATTGGCGCCCGGACCACAGTGCGCGCCAGGTTAAGATCCGCTGCGCTACGCTGGGCGCGGGCTGCAGCTATGGCCGGAAGCACGCCGGGTACTTGCGAGCCGGTTGCCAGCTGGGCCCGCGCTTCGACTTGCTTGGCTTCGGCCAAGCGCAATTCCTCGCGTGCCTGGGCGAGCTGATGCTGAGCCGCTTCGTAATCGGCTCGCGTTGTGAATCCACGGCTCCACAAGGCGCGCTGCCGTTCATTGCGTGCTTGCGCATAGCCGATATCCTCGCGTGTTGCGGCAATATCGGCGCCGGACATATCTGAGGAACTGGCCAAGGCAGTAGCATTAGCCTGAGCGGCGGCGATTGCTGCATCCGCTTGGGCAATCTGAATGCGATATCGCATGGGATCGATGGTGAAGAGTACATCGCCGGCCTTGACCTGCTGGCCTTCGCGTACCGCGACCGAAACAATCTTCCCGCCGACTTCGGCACTGACTGAAACCTTGTCCTGCTGGACATAGGCATTGTCGGTCGAAACCTTGCCTTGCAGACTTCGCCAATAATACAACGTTCCGCCGATCACGAGGAGCGGAACAACCGCCATGACTATGAGCCGCCGCCAGCGGCCCCGGGCTTTCGAGTTCGTCGGAGTTGCCGGCTGTAACGCCGGACTCTCTGCGGAATCCAAGTCACTCAGATCGATCTGGGGGGTTGCCATCAGCCATGCGACGCTGCCGCTTCGATGCTGCGCCGGGACAAGTTCACCCGCAGCCTTTCCAGCAGTCGCCGAAGCGTCGCTCGCTCGGCCGGTTCGATGCCGTCGAGTGCCTCCTCGATTATCATGTCGGCGAGCGGGCGCAGCTGGGCGAGCAAATCGTGGCCCCGGGGTGTCAAATACAGATTCCACGAACGGCGGTCCGCAAGGTTGGAACGACGCTCCACCAAGCCGGCTTCTTGCAGCCGGTCGACCATCCGGCAGACGGTGATCGGTTCCACATCCAGATACTCGGCGAGCTTGCCCTGATTTACGCCTTCATGCCGCACCAGGGTACTCAGGACTTGCCACTGCGGCCGTGTAACCTCGATCGCCCGTGCCCGCGCATCGAAAGCACGCCGCATCATGCGCGCCGAATCGGCAATGATCGAACCTAGGTTTTCCATACACACGCGATATATAACGATGCATATAATCGTCAAGCCTAGCTTCGGCATAGCGAGCTTTCCCATGCGGCCTCTGGAACTCGAAGGCTACCTCACCGGGCTCGTTGTCGCACCCGATCTTATCCCGCCCAGTCTCTGGATCCCCTTCCTGTGGGGTGATGACGAGCCCGTCTTCGACAACACCGAGCAAATGCAAGCTGCCCTCGACAGTGTCATGGGCCACTACAATGCAATCATCCGGCAGATCGACAACCAGATCGACGAGAATGGTCCCGCCTGGCTACCCATGTACTTCGACGAAAACGGCATCGCCAATGTCGAGC
>JANMCD010000304.1:0-2682 GCA_031360905.1 Novosphingobium sp. | reverse complement strand
TTTTTCAAGCACGGCAAGTACGAGATCAGCGGCGAGGGGCTGTCACTCACGCCGTACGAAATGTCGGACTATCTGGCGGCGTTGGCGCGCGACTATCCGATCCGCTCGATCGAGGACGGCATGGGCGAGGATGATTTCGCGGGCTGGAAAGCGCTGACCGACAAGGTCGGGAGCAAGGTGCAGCTGGTCGGCGATGACCTGTTTGTCACCAATCCGAAGCGGCTGGCGATGGGCATTGGCCAGGGGCTGGCCAATTCGCTGCTGGTCAAGGTCAACCAGATCGGCACGCTGACCGAGACGCTGGAAGCGGTCTCGATCGCCCAGCGCAATGGTTATACGGCGGTGATGTCGCACCGCTCCGGCGAGACCGAGGATGCGACGATTGCCGACCTCGCGGTGGCGACCAACTGCGGTCAGATCAAGACGGGATCGCTGGCACGGTCGGACCGGTTGGCGAAATACAACCAGTTGATCCGGATCGAGGAAGAGCTGGGCGATGCGGCAGTCTATGCCGGGGCCGGGGCGTTCGGGCGGCTCGCTTAATCCTCCCCGGCACGGGGAGGTGGACGCGAAGTGGACGGAGGGGGCCACCTCTCGGCAAACGCAACACCGGCGGCGAGGTGGGACCCCTCCGTCAGTCCTGCGGACTGCCACCTCCCCGTTCCGGGGAGGACTTACGGTAGGCACACCATGTTCCCCGCTGGCGAATGCGGGATAACGCCGGGGTGAAAATTTCAGGAATATCCTTGAGTCACCTCGCCCTTGTGAGCGGAAAACGCGGCGAGAACTTCTGCCGTCTCCTTGTCCGGAACCTTGAACACAGCGAGCGTCCGCCCCAGCTCCGCTGCGACTTCATCGAACTGCGCCGGAGAAATCTTCAGGTCGCGGTGGGCAACTTCCAGGCCAACAGGAGTGCTGCCGGGTTTTGTGGGCGTGTATTGGAAGGGCCCGCCTGCAACATTGCAGACCCACAGCGTGCGCATGAATTTCAATCCCGGAAGGCGGGCCAAGTTGTTCGTGTGCCATTCCCGTAAGGCGGGATTTTCCGATTTCTGACCCACAATCGAATTTTGGACGACTGCATCGCTGAAATGATCGACCACAGCTGCGATGGCAAAAGCGCCTCCGAGGCGTTCGTATAAGCTTGCTTCCGGCATGTTCAAGGTCCTCGTAACGGACGGCTGAGCGAGGTTTACAGCCGAATCCGCAACTCGCCGCATTGCCTAAAGTTCCCGGTCACTTGGACACCAGACACAGGAACCGAGGGGCAAATCCAAACAAAAACCCCGCCCGGATCGCTCCAGGCGGGGTTTTGTTTTCATCCGGCAGGTGAAGGGAGGCGTTACACCCCCGCCTGCGCCGCCAGCGCTGCAAGCAGCAGCAGCGCGACGATGTTGGTGATCTTGATCATCGGGTTGACCGCCGGGCCGGCGGTGTCCTTGTAGGGATCGCCGACCGTGTCGCCGGTCACCGCGGCCTTGTGGGCATCGCTGCCCTTGCCGCCGTGGTTGCCGTCCTCGATGAACTTCTTGGCGTTATCCCACGCGCCGCCGCCCGAGGTCATCGAGATGGCGACGAACAGACCGCCGACGATCACGCCGAGGAGCAGTGCGCCCAGCGCCGCGAAGCCGTTGGCTTGCCCGGCCACCGCGGTGATGACGAAATAGACCACGATCGGCGCGGCCACCGGCAGCAGCGACGGCAGGATCATTTCCTTGATCGCCGCCTTGGTGACAAGATCGACCGTGCGGGCATAGTCCGGCTTGGATTCGTAGGTCATGATGCCGGGGTTGTTCTTGAACTGGTCGCGAACGTCCTTGACCACTTCGCCCGCCGCGCGGCCCACAGCGGTCATGCCCATTGCGCCGAACAGATACGGCAGCAGCGCGCCGAGCAGCAGCCCGACGATGACATAGGGGTTCTCGAGGCTGAAACTGACCTGAAGTTGCGGAAAGAACTCCTTGAGGTCGGTCGTATAGGCGGCGAACAGCACCAGCGCGGCGAGGCCGGCCGAGCCGATAGCATAGCCCTTGGTCACCGCCTTGGTGGTGTTGCCCACCGCGTCGAGCGCGTCGGTCTTCGCGCGCACTTCATCGTCGAGCCCGGCCATTTCGGCAATGCCGCCGGCATTGTCGGTAACCGGACCATAAGCGTCGAGCGCGACGACCATCCCGGCCAGCGCCAGCATGGCGGTAGCGGCATAGGCAATCCCGATCAGCCCGGCGAGCTGGTGGGCGATGATGATTCCGGCGCAGATAACCAGCGTCGGCAGCGCGGTCGATTCAAGGCTGATCGCCAGGCCCTGGATGACGTTGGTGCCGTGGCCGGTTTCCGAAGCCTTGGCGATCGAGCGCACCGGGCGGTAGTTGGTGCCGGTGTAATATTCAGTGATCCAGATGATCAGCCCGGTGATGACCAGGCCGAGCAGCGCACAATAGAACAGAATGCGGCCGTTAAACGCCTGGCCGCCAACGGAGGCTTCCATGTCGCCGCCCAGCGCATAGGAGATCGCCCACCAGATTGCCGGGATCGACAGGACGGCGGTGACCAGGAAGCCCTTGTACATCGCGCCCATGATGTTCTTGCCGCCTCCGAGACGGACAAAATAGGTGCCGATGATCGAGGTGACGATGCACACGCCGCCGATCAGCAGCGGCAGGCTCATCAGCGCCATGAGGTTGT
>JANMCD010000238.1:0-6128 GCA_031360905.1 Novosphingobium sp. | reverse complement strand
ATCTCAGCGGCATCGGCCTCTACCTGCTCTGGCGCGGGATCATGTATCCGCCGCAGATCCGGGAAGCGAAGTACATCGCGCCGCTCGGCCTGCTCGGCGGCTTTCTCGATGCGGCCGGCGGCGGCGGCTGGGGGCCGGTGGTCACCTCGAACCTGCTGATCCAGGGCGCCGACCCGCGCAAGGTGGTCGGCACGGTCAATGCCGTCGAGTTCTTTCTGACGCTGACCGTCTCGGCCGCCTTCATTTACCACCTGGGCCTCGCCGATGTTGCCGGCGCGACGCTCGGTCTGCTCATCGGCGGTCTGCTCGCCGCGCCGATCGGGGCTTGGGCGGCGAAACATTTCCCGGCCAAGACAATGCTCATCCTCGTCGGCGTGGTGCTGACGCTGACCAGCAGCTACGGCATGTGGACGGCCTGGGGGTAAGCGGGCCGGGGCAGACGCCCCCTCAGCCGCAAACCCCCGCTGCCGCTAGCACCGCCAGCGTCAGCAAGTCCGGCGCGATCGCGGTCATCGGGGCGATCTGCACCGGTTTTTCCATGCCGATCAGCATCGGCCCGATGGTGGCGTTGCCGGCCAGCTCGCGCAGCAGCTTCGCCGAGATATTGGCCGACTGCAGGCCGGGCATCACCAGAACATTGGCCGGTGCGGTCAGGCGGCTGAAAGGGTAATTCTTCATAACATTCAGGTTGAGCGCAGCGTCGGGCGCCAGCTCGCCTTCATATTCGAAGCCGGGATTGTTCTCGTCGAGAATCGCCACCGCCCCGCGGATGGGATCCAGCCACTTGCCCGAAGGATTGCCGAAGGTCGAATAGCTGAGGAATGCGACTCGCGGTTCATGTCCCAGGCGGCGGGCGACAGCGGCGGTTCCAATGGCGATCCGGGCGAGATCGTCCGAACTGGGCCGTTCGTTGATGGTCGTGTCGGCGAGAAATACCGTGGAATTCTTGCCGATCATCAAATGGATGCCGAAAGTTACTTCGCCGGGCTTGGGATCGAGCACCTGGCGGACTTCCTTCATCGTCTGCGCGAAAGTCCGGGTCATGCCGGTGATCATCGCATCGCCGATGCCAAGCTTCAGGAGGGTTGAGGCGAAGAGGTTGCGGTCCTGGTTGACCATGCGCTGGACGTCGCGCTTCATGAAGCCGCGCCGCTGCAGGCGCTCGTAAAGCGTATCGACCATCGCGCCGACATGGGGCGAGGTGGCGGAGTTGTGAATTTCATAGCTCTCGGCATCGCTGACCCCGAGTTCCGCCAACTTGTCGAGCACCGCCTGCGTCCGCCCAACCAGCACCGGCTCGCCATAGCCAAAACTGCGAAACTGGATTGCCGCGCGCAGTACGACTTCGTTTTCCGCCTCGGCGAAAATCACCCGCTTGGGATTGGCCTTGACCTGCTCATAGACTTGCGTGAGCACCGAAGTCGTCGGGTTGAGCCGCGCTTTCAGGCTGTGGCGATAGGCGTCGAAATCCTCGATCGGCTTCTGCGCCACGCCCGAATCCATCGCCGCCTTGGCGACGGCGGAGGAAACCACTTCCATCAGCCGCGGATCGAACGGCGCGGGGATGATGTATTCGCGGCCGAACTGCTGGGTCTTGCCATAGGCGACGGCGACTTCCTCGGCCACCTGTTCGCGCGCCAGCTCGGCGATGGCGACGGCGGCAGCAATCTTCATTTCCTCGTTGATCGCGGTCGCCCGCACATCCAGCGCGCCGCGGAAGATGAACGGGAAGCCGAGCACGTTGTTGACCTGGTTGGGATAGTCCGAACGTCCGGTTGCAACGATGGCATCGGGCCGCGCCGCCATGGCGTCGGGCGGGGTGATCTCGGGGTCCGGATTGGCCATGGCGAAGATGATCGGCTGGGGGGCCATCGACCTGACCATGTCCTGCGTCATCGCGCCGGCGACCGAGAGACCGAGGAATATGTCGGTGCCAGCCACGGCTTCGGCCAGCGTGCGCTTGTCGGTATCGATGGCATGGGCGGATTTGAACTGATCGACCCCGGCGCGGCCAATGTAGATCACGCCCTTGCTGTCGCACATGATTACGTTCTCGTGGCGCACGCCCATCGATTTGATCAGGCTGGTGCAGGCGATAGCCGAAGCGCCGGCCCCGTTGACCACCACCTTGACGTCCGCGAACTTGCGGCCGGTGATCAGGCAGGCGTTGACCAGGCCAGCAGCGGCTATGATCGCGGTGCCGTGCTGGTCGTCATGCATCACCGGGATTTTCATCCGCTCGCGCAGGGCCTGCTCGATGATGAAGCATTCGGGCGCCTTGATATCCTCCAGGTTGATGCCGCCGAAGGTCGGCTCCATCATGGCGATGGCCTCGATCAGCGCCTCGGTATCTTCGCTGGCGAGTTCGATGTCGATGGAATCGACATCGGCGAAGCGCTTGAACAGCACTGCCTTGCCTTCCATCACCGGCTTGGAGGCCAGCGCGCCAAGGTTGCCCATGCCAAGGATCGCGGTGCCGTTGGTGATCACCGCGACGAGATTACCCTTGGCGGTGTAATCATAGGCGGTGGCCGGATCATCGTAGATCGCCTGCACCGGCACGGCGACACCGGGCGAATAGGCCAGGCTGAGGTCACGCTGGGTCGCCATCGGCTTGGAAGCGATGATCTCGAGCTTTCCGGGGCGGATCGTACTGTGATAGAACAGCGCCTCGCGCTCGGTAAAACGGACGTTGCTTTCTTCGGACAACAGGTTTCTCCCCGGTTCACCTGTGCCCTAACCAAACTCGCCGCGACGCGATAGGGGAAAGCTTGGGGCTTCTGCTTTGCAAATCGGCGGCGGCGTCCCAAACCGGCGCGGCGATGCATGCCCCCGCCACCCCGATGATGACGCAATATCTGGCGCTCAAGGCGGAGGCCGGCGATTGCCTGCTGTTTTACCGGATGGGCGATTTTTTCGAGCTGTTCTTCGACGATGCCAAAATGGCCGCGCAAGTGCTCGACATCGCGCTTACCAGCCGGGGCGAGCATCACGGCGCGCCGATCCCGATGTGCGGGGTGCCGGTGCATGCGGCGGAGGGTTACCTTGCCCGGCTGATCAAGGCCGGCTGCCGCGTCGCCATCGCCGAGCAGGTCGAGAGCCCCGAGGAAGCGCGGCGGCGCGGCGGCGGCAAAACGCTGGTGGCGCGTGACATCGTCCGCTTCGTCACTGCCGGCACGCTGACCGAAGAGGCGCTGCTGGAGCCGCGCCGGGCCAATGTGCTGGTGGCAGTGTGCGATCTGCGCGGTGCCATCGGCATCGCCTCCTGCGACATATCGACCGGGCGGATGGAACTGGAGGAATGCGCGGCCGACCGGCTGGGCGCGGCGCTGGCCCGGCTGGGCGGGAGCGAAGTGGTCGCGGCGGAGGGCTGGGCGGAGGGGCCGTTGGGCGCCATACCCCGCCCGGCGCGCGAGTTTGCCAGCGATCACGGCGAGGCGCGGCTGAAGGCGGTGCACGGCGTCGCCACGCTCGACGGCTTCGGCAGGTTTTCACGCGCGATGCTGGCGGCGGCCGGGGGCCTGATCGCCTATCTCGACCATGCCGGACGGGGCTCGCTACCGCTGCTGCTGCCGCCGGTGCTGCGCGCCGGCGAGGCGCATCTCGCCATGGATGAGGCGACGCGGGCCAGCCTTGAAATCCTCAGCTCCAGCCAGGGCAGCCGCAAGGGCAGTCTGATCGACGCGGTCGACCGCTGCGTGACCGGGGCGGGCGCGCGGCAGCTGGCGGAGGATCTGTCGGCGCCGCTCACCGATGCGGCGGCAATCGCCGGACGGCTCGAACTGGTGCAGTGGCTGCTGGACGATCCGCTGCTGCGCGAGGATTTGCGCGGCGTGTTGCGCGCCTTGCCCGATGTCGGGCGCGCATTGGGCCGGGTGGTTGCGGGGCGCGGTTCCCCCCGCGACCTTGGTCAGCTGCGCGACGGGCTCAGCGAAGCCCGGCGGGTGCGTGACCATCTGCAAACCCGCCAGGACCGCCCGGCGCTTCTGGACCGCCTGCTGCCCGCGCTCGGCGGTCATGGCGCGCTGGTCGATCTCTACGTCCGCGCGCTGGTGCCCTTGCCGCCGACCGAGCGCGCGCAGGGCGGCTACATCGCCGAGGGCTATGACTTCGCGCTCGATGCGCTGCGCCAGACCTCCGGCAATGCCCGCCGCGCCATCGCCGCGCTGGAAGCCAAATACCGCGACGAGACCGGCATCGCCGCACTCAAGATCCGCCACAACGGCGTGCTGGGCTATTTTATCGAAGTGCCGGCCAAACACGCCGACCGGCTGATGACGCCGGACAGCGGCTTCACCCACCGCCAGACGATGGCCGGCGCGGTGCGCTTCAATGCGCTGGCGCTGCACGAGGAAGCGAGCCGCATCGCCGAGGCGGGAGGCCATGCGCTCGCCGCCGAGGAAGCGCATTTCGAGGAACTTGTCGCCGCCGCGCTGACCTCGCGCCTCGCCGTTGCCGAGACCGCCGCCGCCCTCGCCCGCATCGATGTCGCCGCGGGGCAGGCTGAGAGGGCGGCGGAAGGGGGCTGGTGCCGGCCGCGTCTGGTCGAGGAGCCCTGCCTGGCCATCGAAGGCGGCCGGCATCCGGTGGTGGAGGCGGCGCTGGCGGCGAAAGGCGAGCGCTTCGTCGCCAACGATTGCCGGCTTGGCCCGGATGACCGGCTGTGGCTGGTCGGCGGACCGAACATGGGCGGCAAGTCGACTTTCCTGCGGCAAAACGCGCTGATCCTGGTGCTCGCCCAGGCGGGCGGCTTCGTGCCTGCCGCGAGCGCCACCATCGGCATGGCCGATCGCCTGTTCAGCCGGGTCGGCGCGTCCGACAATCTCGCGCGCGGGCGTTCGACATTCATGGTCGAGATGGTCGAGACGGCGGCGATCCTGGCGCAGGCGACGCCGAGCAGCTTTGTCATCCTCGACGAGGTCGGCCGCGGCACCTCGACCTATGATGGGCTGGCGCTCGCCTGGGCGGTGGCCGAAGCGGTGCACGGGGCAAACCGCTGCCGCTGCCTGTTCGCCACCCATTACCACGAGCTGTCGCGCCTCGCCGCCAGCTGTGAGGCGCTGTCGCTCCATCACGTCCGCGCGCGCGAATGGAAGGGCGATCTGGTGCTGCTGCATGAGGTCACCGAGGGACCGGCAGACCGCAGCTACGGCCTCGCGGTCGCCCGGCTGGCCGGGGTGCCCGTGTCGGTGCTGACCCGAGCCAAGCAAGTGCTCGACCGGCTCGAACGCGGCCGTGCCGAGACCGGCGGGCTGGCGGCCGGGCTGGGCGACCTGCCACTGTTTGCCGCCGCGCTGGAAGCCCAGGCCGCCGAAGTGGACGCCTTGCGCGACCGGCTCGCCGAAACCGATATCGACGCCTTGTCGCCGCGCGATGCACTCGACCTGCTGTATGAGCTGAAGCGCGAGGCCGGCACGGAGCGTTAACGCTCCGTCATTATATGCGGCTCATGTTCGGGCCCCGCATCACAACCGTGTTCGCCAGCCGGTGGAAGGCGCTGTGGTGGGCCGGGGGCATCATGCTGACCGCCTATTGCACCATCCCCTCGGCAGATGAGCCGACGAGCGCGGCCGATCAGGCTGCGGCCGCGCAGGCAGCCAAGCAAATTGCCAAGCTCAATTCAGATCTGGCCAGGTTGAACGAACAGGCGTCTGCGATGAGGGCAACGAGCCAAAAATAATCAGGAATGAAGTCAGGCGGCTTGCTTGGCCAGCTCGCGCTTCACTTTCAGCGCATTCGAGGACAGCTTGGTGTCCGCCGTCTTGCGCAGCCAGTTGTCGAGCCCGCCGACATGTTCCACCGAGCGGATGCCATGCGCCGAGACGCGGAACCTGAAGCTGCGGTCCAGCCCCTCCGACATCAGTGTGACATTCTGCAGATTCGGCAGGAACACGCGCTTGGTCTTGTTATTGGCGTGGCTGACGTTGTTGCCGGTCAGACGGCCTTTTCCGGTCAGTTCGCAGATGCGGGCCATGGCTAAACTCGTTTCGAAAAAGGGGTTCCGTTTCCGGGGAAGGCGGGCGCTTAGCGATTCACCCTTGCGAGGTCAAGCTATGCGCGGCTAGCGCGGCAGGATGACCCGCTGGCCGCTCCCCGAACCGATGGCGCAGGCGCTTGCCCAGGCAGAG
>JANMCD010000234.1:0-5141 GCA_031360905.1 Novosphingobium sp. | reverse complement strand
GTCGCGGCATCGTCCTCGTCAACGAAATCGAGCACGACCTCAATCGATGCCGAAATCGCCAGCAGTTCCTCGCGCCACGCTTCGACCATGCGACTGAAGGCGCCGCCGGCCATCGCCATGGCGCTGCGGCGCTGCAGTTCGGTTTCCGCCGTGAGCAGATCGGCCAGACCCTCGGCCTCGGCGAGATCGATGCGGCCGTTGGCGAAGGCACGCCGGGTGAATTCGCCGGAAGTTGCGCGGCGCAACTGCGGCATCGCCGCCAGCGCCGCTTCCACGCCGGCGATAACCGCGCGGCCGCCGTGGCAGTGGAGTTCGGCGATATCCTCGCCAGTTGCCGTGCCCGGTCCCGGCAGCCACAGCGCCAGCGCGCGATCAAGCGTGTCGCCGCGTCCATCGCGCAGCCGGACATAGCTGGCCCGGCGCGGCGTCAAAGCCTTGCCGGTCAGTGCCCGCAAGGCCGCGCCTGCGTCCTGCCCGCTGATCCGCACTACCGCAATCGCCGCCGGAGGGGCGCCGCTGGACAGGGCAAAAATAGTATCGCTCATTTTGGCGCGCCAGCAGCTTCGGCGCCGCTTGAGGAAGCGCTACTCGGCCTTCTTCGCTTTGGCCCCGCCAGCAAATTTCGCCCCGCCTTCGAGGAATTGCTGGAACAGCTTCAGACCCATCTGGCCCATCGGCGCGAGCTGACGCGCGTAGTCTTGCAGCTGGTCAAGGCTGCCAGCGCCCTGCATTGCCTTGGCGGCAGCATCGAGATAGGCTTCGTGAACCTTGGTAAGGTCCGGTAGTCCCATCAGGCGGCGCGCCTCTTCCGGCGTGCAGTCGATCTCGGCATTCACTTTCATCGTCAACCTCCCGTTTTGGACTATACCGCAAGGGTTGCACAGGCCCTTGGCAAAGTCCACCAAGGCCGCCTAATTGGCCGACCAGAATTTGCGGAGATCCCTTTATGACAACCTACGCCCAAATCCCGACGCTCGACCGCACCGGCACGTTCCCGACGTATCTGGCGAAGCCCAGCGGCACACCGCGCGGCGCGATCATCGTCATCCAGGAAATCTTCGGGGTGAACCCCGGCATTCGCAAGAAATGCGACGACTGGGCCGAGCAAGGCTATCTCGCCGCCGCGCCCGATGTGTTCTGGCGGCAGAAGACCGGGGTGGACCTCAACCCCGACGACCCGGAAGAATTTCAGCAGGGCATCGCCTATATGATGAAACACGATTTTGAACTCGGCATCCGCGATGTCGAAGCGACGATCCATTGGATCAGGCGCGAGCAGGGCGTCGCCAAGGTCGGTCTGGTCGGCTACTGCATGGGCGGCCGGGTCGCCTACCTCACCGCGACCCGTACCGATATCGATGCTTCGGTCGGCTATTACGGCGTCGGTATCGATACCATGCTGAACGAATCGCGCGCCATCGCCAAGCCGCTGCTGCTGCATGTCCCCACCGCCGACGGCTTCGTTCCCCCTGCCGCGCAGGAGGTAATACACGCGGGACTAGACGATAATTCGCATGTGACGATCTTTGACTACGAAGGTCTGGATCACGGCTTCGCTGACAGCTTCGGCGCGCGCCGTGACGAGGCGGGGGCGGCTCTGGCCGACAAGCGAACTGCGGAGTTTTTCGCCAAGCATGTGGGGTGAACGAGACCGGCCGCGCAGCATCGGCGTGCGGCCGAATCCGCTGGTAATTACCCCGCCAGGACAGAGACGTACGGCTGCACCTCGTGAAAACCTTCCCAGATCATCTTACCGGCGACGTAGAGGATTACGACCAGGCCGACCCAGCCGATCCAGCGATAGCGCTCGATATATTTGGCGATGACATTGGCGGCGATGCCCATCAACGCGACGGCGACGATCAGGCCGACGATCATGATGCCGGGGTGATCGCGCGCTGCGCCGGCGACAGCCAGAACATTGTCGAGGCTCATCGAAACGTCGGCGACCGCTACCGACCAGGCGGCGGCGGTGAAGCTTTTCGACGCGGTGATGCCGGAATGCTCGTCGCCCATAATCTCGGGCGAACCGGGCGATTCAGCTGCGGTATGGCCGCGGATATCGCGGTACATGCGCCAGGCCACCCATAGCAGGAGGATACCGCCGGCCAGCACCAGGCCGACAATCCCGAGCAACCAGGTGACCGTCAAGGCAAAGACAACTCGCAGCACCAGCGCCGCTATTACGCCAAGGGCAATAACTTTCTTGCGCTCGGCTGGCGGCAGTCCGGCTGCCAGCGCCCCGACAACGATCGCATTGTCACCCGCTAGCACGATGTCGATCATCAAGACCTGGAGAAAGGCCGACATCGCCGCAGGACTGGTGATATTGGAGAAATCATGGACGATGTGGCCCCAGATCTCGGCGGGACCGCCCAGCGAAGTTGCCGCCGCAGCGGCCAGCACGAACAGATCAGTCACTTGGCAGCTCCGGCTACTGGTTCATCGTCGCGAAGAAATCTTCGTTGGTCTTGGAATCCTTCATTTTATCGAGCAGGAATTCCATCGCGTCGATGGTTCCCATTTGCATCAGGATACGGCGCAACACCCACATCTTGGACAGCTTGTCCTTATCGACCAGCAGCTCTTCCTTGCGGGTCCCGGACTTGCCGACATCGAGCGAGGGGAAGATGCGCTTGTCCGAAACCTTGCGATCCAGAACTATTTCGGAGTTTCCGGTGCCCTTGAACTCCTCGAAGATCACTTCGTCCATGCGGCTTCCGGTATCGATCAGGGCGGTGGCGATGATCGACAATGAACCGCCTTCCTCGATGTTTCGGGCGGCGCCGAAAAACCGTTTCGGGCGTTGCAGCGCATTGGCATCGACGCCGCCGGTCAGGACCTTGCCCGAGCTTGGGACGACAGTGTTGTAGGCGCGGCCGAGACGGGTGATTGAATCCAGCAGGATCACGACATCGCGCTTGTGCTCGACCAGCCGTTTGGCCTTTTCGATCACCATTTCAGCTACCTGGACGTGACGGCTGGCCGGCTCGTCGAAGGTCGAGGCGATCACCTCGCCCTTCACCGAGCGCTGCATGTCGGTGACTTCCTCGGGCCGCTCATCCACCAGCAGCACCAGCAGGAACACTTCGGGATGATTGTCGGTAATGGCTTTGGCGATGTTCTGCAGCAGCACGGTCTTGCCGGTGCGCGGCGGCGCGACGATCAGCGCGCGCTGGCCCTTGCCCTGGGGGCTAATGATGTCGATCACCCGGGCGGACTTGTCCTTCACCGTCGGATCGGAGGTGTCGAGATTGAGCTTTTCGTCAGGATATAGCGGGGTGAGGTTGTCGAAATTAACCCGGTGGCGCACGGCTTCGGGATCGTCGAAATTGACCGATGTCAGCTTGTTGATCGCGAAATAGCGCTCGCCATCGCGCGGCGCGCGGATCTCGCCCTCGACCGTATCGCCAGTGCGCAAGCCCCATTTACGGACCTGATTGGGCGAGACATAGATGTCGTCGGGGCCGGCGAGGTAATTTGCCTCCGGGCTGCGCAGAAAGCCGAAACCATCGGTCAGCACTTCAATCGTGCCGAGCCCCATGATCTCTTCGCCATCCTCAGCCACTTCCTTGAGTATTGCGAACACGATGTCCTGGCGGCGCAGGGTCGAGGCGCCTTCGACGCCCAGTTCTTCAGCCATTTCGACCAGTTCGGCCGAGGTCTTCTTCTTCAGTTCTTTGAGATGCATGATTCTGGGATTTTCCGCAAAAAATCGAGTTGAATGGCCGGATTACGATCTAAGGGCTTGGGGAAAGCGGATCGTGCCGTGATAAACGCGGGCTTTGGGCCGATGAGACCCGGCGAATAGGCGCAAGCACGCCGCCCGTCAACGGAGCAGACACGCGGTCAGATTTGGGGGCCAACAACCACCAGAATGACGATGAAAGCTGCGGCGATGCCGGGCACTTCGTTGAGCAGGCGCAGATTTCTGCCACTGAGTTGCCGCTCGCCGTGCGCCAGCTTGGCCGCATATCCTGCCAGCCAGAAGTGATAGGCGGTGAGGGCCAGCACCAGCGCTAGCTTGGCGTGGAACCAGCCGTGTGAAAACGCGCCGGTGGACACTGCCAGGATCAGGCCCAGCAGCCAGACGATCGCCAGGGAGGGCCACAGAATGATCTTGAGCAGCTTGCGCTCCCGCTCGATCCATAATGCATTCTCGGATGAACCAAGCGCGGCTTCCTGGTGATAGACGAAATAACGCGGCAGCATGAACAGCCCGGCCATCCAGAAGATAACGAAGATGATGTGGCCGGCCTTGAGCCAAAGATATGTCATCGCAAGGACCTGTTCCATGAATCTGCGCCCGAACCTGTCGGGCTAGGCCTTAACCGCAGGCGCGGTCGCCGTCACCTGCGCCAGCGACGAACAATGCCGAGCAGCTGTTCGACATGCTCGACCGGCGTATGCTGACCGATGCCGTGCCCCAGATTGAACACATGCGGCCGGTCGGCGAAGCAATCGAGGATTAACCTCGCCTGCCGCTCGAGTTCCGCGCCGCCCGTCAGCAGCAACAGCGGATCGAGATTTCCCTGCACCGGCATGCCCAGCGGCAGCGCCCGCGCCGCCCAGACGGGATCGAAGGTTTCGTCCAGTCCGATAGCATCAACTCCGGTCTCAACCGCGTAGGCCGGCAATTTCGCGCCCGCTCCCTTGGGAAAACCGATGATCGGCAAACCGGGCGCGCGAACCCGCAAGGCGGCAATAATGGCGGCGGTCGGGGCAATAACCCAGCGCTCGAACTCGGCCGGAGCGAGACTGCCTGCCCAGCTGTCGAACAATTGCACCGCTTCCGCCCCCGCTTCGGCCTGACCGACAAGGTAATCGACCGTCACTGCGACAATGGCATCGATGATCGCCTGAAACGCGGCCGGATCGCGGTAGGCCAGCGCGCGGGTCTCATGCTGGTCGCGGCTGCCCTCGCCAGCGACCATATAGGTGGCGACGGTCCATGGGCTGCCTGCAAAGCCCAGCAGGGTGCATGCGCTACCCAAGCCTGCTTTGACCCGCGAAACCGTCTCATAGATCGGCGCAAGGCGTTCTGGGGCGGCTTCCAGGCTCGACAGCGCGGCATCGACCAACCGGGGGCTCAGCTGCGGTCCCTCACCGGCGAGGAACTGGAGATCCTGTCCCATCGCATG
>JANMCD010000221.1:0-2970 GCA_031360905.1 Novosphingobium sp. | reverse complement strand
TGACTGACCAATCCGACGATCCGCGCGACTTCGGTGAAGACAAAGGCCGTGGCAGGCACCGGACCCTCGGAGCCGATCCGAAAAACGTCGCGCTTGCGCGAAAGCTGCGCAAGGAAATGTCGCTGCCGGAGGCCTTGCTGTGGCGGGAATTGCGGGGCAAACCGCTCGGAATGAAATTCCGCAGGCAGTTCGGGCTGCTGGGCTTCATCGCCGACTTTGCCTGTGTGGAAGTACGGCTGCTGGTCGAGGTCGACGGGATAGCACATGATATGGGCGACCGGCCCGAGCGCGACGAGCGGCGTACCGCCCTTCTGGAAAACGCAGGATGGCACATGATCCGGATTGCCGCGAAAGACGTGTTGAAGGATAGCAATCAAGTGGCTGCATCGATCGTGACCTACGCCGTGAGCCTCAAAAATCCTCCCCGTTCCGGGGAAGATGTTGAATGATCAAATCCCTCCTCATCGCCAATCGCGGCGAGATCGCCTGCCGGATCATCCGCACCGCGCGGGCGATGGGTATTCGCACCGTCGCGGTCTATTCCGACGCCGACGCGCAGGCGCTGCATGTGCGCTCGGCCGACGAGGCGGTGCACATCGGGCCGTCGCCGGCGCGCGAGAGCTATCTTGTTGGCGAGAAGATCATCGCCGCCGCCAAGCAGACCGGCGCCGATGCGATCCACCCCGGCTACGGCTTTCTCTCGGAGAATGCCGAATTCGCCCAGAGCGTGATCGACGCCGGGCTGATCTGGGTTGGCCCGTCACCCGCCAGCATCACCGCGATGGGCCTCAAGGATGCGGCTAAAAAGCTCATGGCGGCGGCGGGGGTTCCAGTCACGCCCGGCTATCTCGGCGAGGATCAGTCGCCCGCCGTGCTGGCCGACGAAGCCGGCAAGATCGGCTATCCGGTGCTGATCAAGGCGGTCGCCGGCGGCGGCGGCAAGGGCATGCGGCTGGTCGAGGCGGCGGCGGATTTCGCCGATGCGCTCGCCTCGTGCCAGCGCGAAGCCACCGCGTCGTTCGGCAATGCGCATGTGCTGCTCGAGAAATACATCCAGCGCCCGCGCCATATCGAAGTGCAGGTGTTCGGCGACAGTCACGGCAACGTCGTCCACCTGTTCGAGCGCGACTGTTCGCTCCAGCGCCGGCACCAGAAAGTGATCGAGGAAGCCCCCGCACCGGGCATGGATGCTGCAACCCGCGAGGAATTATGCTGCGCAGCATTGCGTGCAGCAAAAGCGGTCGATTATGTCGGCGCGGGAACGATCGAGTTCATCGCCGATGCCAGCGAGGGCCTGCGCGCGGACCGGATATGGTTCATGGAAATGAACACCCGTCTGCAAGTGGAACACCCGGTGACCGAGGAGATCACCGGGGTCGATCTGGTCGAATGGCAGCTGCGGGTGGCGAGCGGGGAGGCATTGCCGAAGCGTCAGGACGAGTTGTCGATCAACGGCTGGGCGATGGAAGCGCGGCTTTATGCGGAAGACCCGGCCAAGGGCTTCCTCCCCTCCATCGGCCCCCTCGATCTATTCCAGCTCGGCGAGGCTGACGGCGGCCGCATCGATACCGGCGTCCACGAGGGCGGCGAAGTCTCACCGTTCTACGACCCGATGATCGCCAAGCTGATTGCGCGTGGCGAGACCCGCGATGCAGCGCGCGAGACTCTCTCGGATATGCTGAACGACACGGCAATCTGGCCGGTGCGGACCAATGCCGCGTTCCTTATCGCCGCATTGGCCCATCCGGACTTTGCAGCAGGCGAGATCGACACCGGACTGATCGGCCGCGACGGCGATGCCATGGCCGCCGAGCCTGCACCCTCGGTGGCAGCACTCACCGACGCGGCCATGACCATGGTGCCGGCTTCGATCGCAACCGGCTTCCGCCTCAATGCGTGCCAACGGACGACGGCGCCGTTCCTGCTCGACGGCAAACCGGTCGATGTCGTGCTGGACGGTGCTGGCGTGGAACAGCCATCCGGCGAAATGCTGATCGCCGAAAACGGCATGGTCTGGCAATTGTCGCCGTGGCGGGTTGCCGGCGGTGCAGCGGCGGCGGGCGACGGCGCCATCCTCTCCCCCATGCCCGGCAAGATAATCGCCGTAGACGTCCGCAAGGGTGATGCCGTGGTCAAGGGCCAGAAGCTGCTCACGCTCGAGGCGATGAAGATGGAGCACACCCTCACTGCACCGTTCGACGGGGTGGTGGCGGAATTGAACGCCGCAGCCGGCGCGCAGGTGCAGGTCGAGGCGCTGCTGGCGCGGATCGAGGCGGCGGAGGAGAGTTAGTACCTTCTCCAGCTAAGCCTTCTTCAGCGCAAACGTCCGTGATGGTCCAAGAAGCCCGGCCTTAAATCTACCGCCGCCGCCAGCGCCCCAGCAGCGAGCGGTCCGCCAGGATCGCCTGCGCCGCATTATGCCCGGGCGCGCCGGTCACGCCGCCGCCGGGATGAGTCCCCGCGCCGCACATGTAAAGACCCTTTATCGGCGCGCGGTAGTCGCCGTGGCCCAGCACCGGCCGCGCCGACCACAGCTGGTCGAGGCTCATCCGGCCGTGGAAGATATCGCCGCCGATCAGGCCGAATTTGCGTTCGAGATCGAGCGGCGAGTGGATCTGCCGGGCGATGATGCTGGCGCGGAAGTTGGGCGCGTGTGCAGTGACAGTATCAACGATGCAATCCGCCGCCGCCTCGCGGGCATCGTCCCACGAGCGGGCGGTGCCGTCGGGACTGGCGGGCAATTCCGGTGCGAACTGCTGGCAGAACAGGCTGGCGACATGCGCGCCGGGCGGGGCGAGGCTGCCATCGACGGTCGAGGGGATGGTCATCTCGACCACCGGCTGGCGCGACCAGCCCAGCGCGCGGGCATCGTCGAAGGCGCGGTCCATGTAATCGAGCCCGGGGGCGATGACGATGCCCGAGGCGTGGTGCTCGGCCTGCTCGGCCCCGGGCAGAACGGTGAAGTCGGGC